>JAIXZK010000005.1 GCA_027489695.1 Sphingomonadales bacterium | reverse complement strand
GAGGACGGCTATCTGTTCATCGTCGATCGCAAGAAGGACATCATCATCCGCGGCGGCGAGAACATCAGCTGCCAGGAAGTCGAAGCGGCGATCTACGCCCATCCGGCGGTGGCCGAAGCCAGCGTGTTCGGCCTGCCCGACGAGCGGCTTGGCGAGATCGTCGGCGCGGTCGTCTACCTCAAGCCCGGCACACCGCTGGAGCGCGAGGCACTGACCGAATTCGTCAAGCGCGACCTCGCCGGCTTCAAGGTGCCGGCGCAGATCTGGATTTCGCCGGAGCCGCTGCCGAAGCTCGGTTCGGCCAAGATCGACAAGGTGACGCTGCGCAAGCATTTCCGGGAGGTGTTCGCCGGCCGCGCGGCGTGAGGGAGCCTCCGGCGGGCAGGGGGTGACCCCCTGCACCACATTTGTGGGACCCCCTTTTTCTGCCCGGTGGTGGCGTTCGCCGATCTGCTATCATCGTTTCGATTCGACGTTCGAAAGGCACCGTGATGTTCACCACCATGCTTGAAGGCACGCGCGAGGATTGGGCGCACATCGCCGGCGCGCACATGCAGCACCAGGTGAGCGAAGCGCCACGGCAGATCCTGGAATCGCTGGCCCGGCTGGAAACCATCGAGGTCGGCTTCGGCGCCAACCAGCTCGTCCACAGCCTGATGACGGCAACGCTGGCCCGCCGCGACGGCGCCAATGATCAGGAAATCGTCGCCGCGCTCTGCCACGATCTCGGCAAGCTGATGAGCATCCCCAACCACGGCGCCATCGCCGCCGAAATCCTGAAGCCCTATGTGTCGGAAGACATCTACCATGCGGTGAAGCATCACCAGGACTTCCAGGGCAAATATTATTACGAATTCCTCGGCAAGGACGCCAATGCCCGCGACCGCTTCAAGGGCGAGTCCTGGTACGAAATGGCGGAAAAGCTCGTCGACCGCTGGGACGCACCGGCCTTCGACCCGGCCTTCGACATCGACAGCCTGGAAAGCTTCGAACCCGAAGTGACGCGGGTGTTTTCACGGCCGATCAAGGCCTATTGATGCGCGGGTCACGCGGGCTGGTCGGCGCCTTGGTCGGCGCCGCGACGATAGCGGCCTGCGGTGCCGTCGTTGTCGTCATGATTGCATGGTGGCTCGCGCCCGCTCTGGTCGATGTGATTTTCGTGCATCCGCGGCCATGGTTTCTGCCGACCTGCCTTGCGGTCAGCGGCATCTGCCTGTTCATCGCCACGGCCCGACGCAACCCTCAGCACGACCCGGACATCAACGGTGCTCAGCCCGCCCAATCCCAATGGCGCAATGCGCGCCGACGCAAGGAGACTCACCAATGATCGGCGTTATCGCGACCATCCGGATCCAGGACGGCAAGGCGGAAGAATTCGAAGCCGTGTTCACCACGCTCGCCGAACAGGTGCGCGAGCAGGAACCCGGCAATTTCGCCTATGAACTGTGCAAGAGCCGCACCGAAGCCAATACCTACAAGGTGCTGGAACTCTATGTCGATGAGGACGCGCTGAAGGCGCATGGCGCCAGCGATCATTTCAAGGCCGCCGGACCCGGCATCGGCGCTTGCCTCGCCGGGCGCCCGGATGTCGAATATCTCGACGGCGTCGGCTGAGCTTTCGCAGCCGCGCCGGCGGGCGTCGCGCCGGCCACCAGGGCCAGCGCGTGGCGACCGCGTCGCCGTTTTTCACCGCAGGCACCGCAAGTTCTGCGGCAACCCGCCGTCAACCCCGGGCATGAAGATGCGCGCCGCCCGGCCGCATCATCCGGAGCCCGGGGATGAGCGCTGCCGCCCGATTTCTGCCCGCTGCCCGCCTGCCGCTGTCGAACCTGCGGGTATTGCACGGCACCGGCAACGCCGATGTGATCTTCGCTGCCGATATCGACAGCTTCGTCAACGGGCGTGGCGGCGATGACCGGATCGAGGGCCGCGGCGGGCGCGACCGGCTGTTCGGCGGCGATGGCG
This sequence comes from Sphingomonadales bacterium, assembly GCA_027489695.1. Taxonomy (GTDB): domain Bacteria; phylum Pseudomonadota; class Alphaproteobacteria; order Sphingomonadales; family Sphingomonadaceae; genus Sandarakinorhabdus. The sequence continues at coordinate 808 of JAIXZK010000005.1, read as the reverse complement.
CCGACACGTTGATCGGCGGCGGCGGCGCTGACAGCCTGTTCGGCGGTGCTGGCCGCGACTGGCTCGACGGTGGCGACGGCAGCGACATCCTGAACGGCGGCGCCGGTGACGATCATCTCTACGGCGGCAGCGGCGACGACCGCCTGTTCGGGGCCGATGGCGCCGATAGCCTGTCCGGCGGCGATGGCGAGGATGTACTTCACGGCGGCACCGGCGACGACCGCCTGTCCGGCGATGCGGGAGACGACAGCCTGTTCGGTGCCGCCGGCGCCGACACGCTGCTCGGCGGCGACGGCAATGATGGCCTCAACGGCGGCATCGGCAATGATTCCGTCGATGGCGGCGCCGGTGATGACCGGCTCTATGGCTCGCCGGGCACGGACACGCTCGCCGGCGGCAGCGGCGCCGACCTGTTCGCCTTCTACGATATCGCATCGAGCCAATCGGGCGATGGGCGCCGCGACCTGATCACCGATTTCAGCGCCGCTGATGGCGACCGTATCCAGCTGTTGTTCCTTGCCGCCGATCCCGGCCCCCGCCCCGGCAGCATTGCGATCATCGCCACCGGCACCGGCTCGCTGCTCCGCGTCGACGGCAATGGCGATGGCATTTTCGATTTCGAAGTGGCGATCGCCGGCGCGCTGCTGACCATGGCCGACCTGGTGTTCGCCTGATCGCAGCTCCGATCCGCGGCGCGGGATGACAGGCGGCGCCCATGCCGCTACCGCCGCGTCATGCTTACCCGTTTCGCGCCCTCCCCCACCGGCCGCATCCATGCCGGCAACATCCGGACCGCGCTGGTCAACTG
>JAIXZK010000023.1 GCA_027489695.1 Sphingomonadales bacterium | reverse complement strand
GCGCACGAAATTCGAAGAGATGAAGGCCGCGGCCGAGGTGAAGTCGTGAGCGCGCTCGCCGCCAAATATGAGCTCGCCGATCTCGACGATCGGCAGGAAGCGTTGCTCGCCGAGCTGCACCCGGTTGTGAGCGCCCGCTTCCCCGACCGGATGCGCGGGCCGATCGTGCGCTACCTCGTCGCCGGCCGGCGCCCTGGTGACTTCCTGCAGGCGGTGATCCGCAACGATCTGCGCGAGGCCGTCTGTCGCGCCGACGATGAAAACCAAACGCTGCTGCTGGCCTGGGTGCACCTGCTCTACATGCACGCCCCCACCGGCAGCTGGGGCAGCCCCGCCGCGCTCGAGGAATGGATCGAACGGCGCGGCGCTTGCTACCCGTGGAACGCTGGGAAGGGCTCGGCCGATGGCTGACTTGTTCGGCGATACCATTGCCCCACCGTCGACCAGGCCGCTCCAGCGCAACACCTGCGGCCGCAGCATGGCGGCCGGGCCGGGCAGCTGCCCGCACTGGTGGGATCTGTGCCCGAAGGACGTCGCCCCTTGCGCCATGCGTCTGGCCGCCGAGGTGCGGCCGATTCCCGACGATGCCAGCGCTTGGGCTCGCGCCAACGCCGGCACCCACTTCCTCGCCTTCGCCATCGTCCACGCCGATCGGTACCGCTCGATCGCTGCCGCGCACCTGGCCTGGGAACGCGGGGTGCGGTCTTGAGGAACCGGCGAGTCCCTTTCAACGAATTCGTGTTGCCAGTCGCGCGGGTGACGCCGCCGCGCTACGATTCGCAGCGCGTGGATCTCGGCGGTGTCATTGCGCGGCGCGGCGAGAGGCCGTGGCTGCTGGAGCTGCTCGAACCGATCAGCGATCGCGCGCCGAACCCTTCGATTTGTGGGCCCTGGACTTGCTACCTCAACACCGTGATCTTCTACGCGCGACCCTACCGGCTTCGCGGTGGCAGGCCGGTCGAGCTTGCCGGCAGCTTCGAATGGTCGGCCGGCGGTGGCGGCTATGTCGAATTCGACAATGTCGAGACGCGCCTCAGCTGGGACGATGTGATTGCCTGCGATGGCGATAGATGGATGGTCGGCGCCGGCCAGGTCGTGTGGCAGCGTCGCCGCTGGTGGATGCACCGCGAGTGCCGGCGGGTGCAGCCATGACCGCCACCCCCTTCCACGACATCCAGCAGCGCGCCCGCGCCGCGGCGTTGAAGGGAACGCGGCTGCATCTCGAAATTGACCACGCCCGCGCAATGATGTGTCATCCCGAATTCCAGGCCATGCTCGGCCGCCTGATCGCCGAAGAGACAGCCAAGCTATGCCTCGCCGCCCCGACCCCCGACAGCCCGCCCTTGCCCTTGTTCCAGGATCTCGGGCACCCGCCGGACCCGTCACCGATGCGGCCCGCGCTGCCGCCGCCCGGCAGCACCGGCTCGGCATCGACGGCGAAGAGCTCTGGCTCGAATGGCGCGCCGAACGGCAGCGGTATGCCGTCGCCTGGTACGATCGCGCCGCTGGTATCCGCCGCCGCATCCAGTCAGGTGTTGGACCAGGCCCAACAGCTGATCCACCAAGGGAGGCTGTCGAAGCGCTCGCAGCGCATTACGCCGCCCGCGCCCGGCCGGCCCAGCCCCAGGCGCCCGCCGCGGTTGGCCTTAGCACAGTCTTGACCCACTATCTGACCGAGCACGCGCCCCACGTTCACGACCCCGCGCGCCTCGGCTATGCCGCCAAGGCGGTCGAAGGGTTCATCGCCCATTGCCGCAGCACCGGAAAGCTCGGCGGCGCGATCAGCGTCGACAAGCTCAACCGCGAATTCGTGCAGAGCTACGGCGTCTGGCGCCAGGCGCAGGGCATCAACCCGTCGACCATCCGGCGCGAGCTGGCGATGGTGCGAGCCGCGGTCAACTTCGCGGCCGAAGACGAGCTGATCACCATGAAGCCGCACATCCCCAAGCTGAAGGCGCGCGACGAATCGAAGGTGCGGGGCCGGCGCACGGCGTACAACATGCCGCAGATCGCGGCGCTGCTCGAGGCGGCCTGGTCGGACCCGCGCCGCCACCACGTCCATCTGTTCATCGTCACCAAGATCGCCAGCGTCGCCCGCACCGAGGCGATTCTCGAATGCGACCTCGATGCCCAGTATTTTGACGGCGTGATCGACTGGCTGATCCCCGGCGAGGAGCAGACCAAGAAGCGGCGCAGCATGACCCCGGTCTCGCCGAGCTTCGCCGCCTGGCTGGAAGGCCGCGCCGGCAAGCTGATCCGGTACCGGGCCGAGATCGCGCGCCGGCGCTGGGCCGACCCGGAGGTGCCGGAGTTCCACGAGCGCGACTGCCAGACGATCAAGCGGGCCTTCGAGACGACGTTGATCGAGGCCGGCAAGGCCCACCCGTCGCTGCGCCTGGTCCGCCCGGTGATCGACGCCAAGGGAAGCCAGGTCAGCCGGATCGTGCGGGTGCGCGACGGCGGGCGCTATGTCGATCGAGAGGAGCCGCTGTGGGAAGGCATCGGCCACCCGAACATGATGCGGCACAGCGTGCACACCCAGCTTCGCCGAATCGGGGTGCCGAAAGGCCAGCTCGACGCGGCCGAGGGCCACGCCGAGCAGGGCACCGGCGAGCACTACAATGCATGGGATGCGAAGCAGGATCTGAAGGACTTCGTGGCCGGCGTCGAGCAGCTGTTCGACGAGCTGCGCCAGTACACGACCTGCCACTTACGGTCCCAGAACGGTCCCAAGATCATCGATCTAGGAGCCGCCCGTGCCGCAAAATCGGCCTAACCGGATGATATCCCACTGGTCGGGGCGAGAGGATTCGAACCTCCGGCCTCTGCCTCCCGAAGACAGCGCTCTACCAGGCTGAGCTACGCCCCGACGTCAGTGAGTGGCGGGCTATAGCGACGCCACCCTGCCCCTGCAAGCGCAAAGCCTTCAGCCGAGCACCCCCAGCATTTCGGCGACGCTGACCAGCTTCTCGCGCGGTGCGCCGGGGCGGGCGCGGCCGACCTCATGCGCATCGAGCGTCTGCCAATCGCCGAAATGCGTCGCCCGGGCGCCGCGCGAGGCCAGCAGCGCATCGAGCGCCGCGCCGGCATCGCCGCCCTTCGATGCCGTCACATCGGCGGCAATGGCGTCGACCACCGAAAAACCGTCTGGCCGGTTGGTGCCGATGGTGCCCGATGGCCCGCGCCGCGCCCAGCCGCTGGCATAAAGGCCGGGGAAGATGCGGCCCTGGTCGTCGCTGGCGAAGCGGCCGCGGCCATTGTCATAGGGCACGCCGTCGATGGTGGCGGTGCGATAGCCGATGCAGGCGATGACCAGCCCGCAGGGGATGGCGTGCAGCTCGCCGGTCCCCACCGCTTGCCCATTTTCCAGCCGCGTCGTCTCGACGATCAGCCGCTGCACCCGGCCCTCGCCTTCCACCGCCACCGGGCGACGGAAGAATTCGAAATGGATGGTCACCGGCTTTTCGGGGCGCGGTTCGGTGGCGAAGCTGCGCAGATGCGTCACCATCTTGCGGTGCCCCGGCTCCAGCGCCGCATCCTCCTCGATCGGCGGCAGGTCGCCGGCGCGCACGATCGGCACGGCGCGCTCGAGATGGCCAAGCTCGCCGGCTTCCTTGGTGGTGAAGCTCGCCTGATGCGGGCCGCGGCGGCCGATGATGTGGATATCGCTGACCGCGCTCTGCTCCAGCGCCGCCAGCGTATGGCCGGCGATATCGGTCGTTGCCAGTTCGGCAGTGGTCTTGGCGAGGATGCGGGCGCAATCGATGGCGACATTGCCATTGCCGATGATGGCGACGCCATGGTGCGCAAGGTCCACCGGCAACGCCGCGAAATCGGGATGGCCATTGTACCAGCCGACGAACGCCGCCGATCCGAGCACGCCGGGCAGATCGTCGCCCGGAATGCCGATCGCCTTGTCGTACGGCGCCCCCACCGACAGCACGACGGCGTCATAAAGCCGGGTCAGCTCCTCGATCGAGACATCGCGGCCGACCATGACATTGCCCAGGAACCGCACATTGGCGCCGAGGTTGGTCGCCTCGTAACGCTTGGTCACCGCCTTGATCGACTGGTGATCGGGCGCCACCCCGGCGCGGATCAGCCCGAACGGCGTCGGCAACCGGTCGATGATGTCGATCCTGGCGGTGCCGCCCCAATGCTTGAGCGCGGCTTCGGCGGTGTAATAGCCGGCCGGGCCGGCGCCGATGATGGCGATGTTGAGCGTCAATTCGGTCTCCGTGATTTGCTCGGCGATAGAGCGAAGCCCGCCGCCAGCGTCAAGGCGGCGCGCTCGCCTCCACCCCCAGCGCACGCAGGAACAGCGCGCCATCGACAATGCGCAGGATACGCCAGGCCTCGGTCTCGCGTGCCGCCGGATCGTCGATTTCCAGCCGCGCTGCCACCCAGTCGCGAAAGCCGGTGGCAAGCGCGCTGCCAATGGCGCGGTACATCGCGTCCCCCCGCGCCGCCAGCGCCGCCACTTCGAAACTCAAACACATGAATGGCCACACCGCCGGGCTGCTGGTGAGCGCCAGCATGTCTGCCTCCAGCTGTGCCGCCGGCCGCCGCCGGCCATCGTCCCCCGCCGCCAATTGCCCGGCCAGCCGCGCCGCCGCGCAGCCCAGCGCCGCGGCAACAATCTCCTGCCGGTCCTTGAAATAATAAAGCAGCATCCGGTCGCTGGTGCCGACCGCCGCCGCCATCGGCCGCAAGCTCGCCGCGCTGAGCCCCTCGGCGAGCAGAAAATCCGCCAACCGCTCGATGATCGCCTCGCGCTTGAGCGCCGCCTTTGCCATGGCCGCCGGCATAGCGCCCGCCGCCGCCGCCGTCACCCCGGCGGGTGCGCCGTCGGCGGGCTGCACGGCTGCGGAAGTGGCCTTTGGCGACATGGGAGAAAGCGGCCTCCGGCGGGCAGGGGCTGAGCCCCTGCACCCGCTTTTGTTGGGCTCAGGCGTTGGCGCCGAACATTACCGAAAGTTCGGAAGTTCACCGAAGTTCAGTCGATTTCGCTCTTGTCGTGTCATGCGCGATGCCCCGCCGGCTGTCGGAAATTGTTGGATTTTATATAGCAAATATCCGCCGTGTAGGACAGCGAGGGCGGCGGTATCTTGGACGGTGCCACGACGCCCCTTCACCGGGAGGGGATCAAATCCAACCGTAACCAAAGCTCAGAGGTGCGGCGGCAGGGATACGCCGACAACATGCTACGCTGACACGCTACTTTCTGCGGAGACATTGATCCCGAGCTGGCGGCGGTCTCACGCCGGACGGGGTCGGTCGCTCGCCGTTGCCGCGATAGGCGCTTCAAGGCGAATTGCAAAACTATTCGGCTCCGACCGAAATTCCCAAGATCAGGTGAAAGCGGTGATGAGATGGCGGACCAAATAGGTATACTGTCACCGGATTTGGAGATAGGTATACTGTCGCCGGATTTGCTGTTGGACTTTTTATAACAGGTTCCGGTCGCCTAGGACAGCGCCTCCAAGGTCGGCTCCCATCGGCTGCAAGTTCCCAGTTCTCTTGCAGGGGAGGCGTCCCGCGCGATGCACCCCGAGCGGAGGGGCAGCTGTTTGGGATTAGCAGCAGCAAAGTGGAGCATTGAGAATTCCGTCCCGAGCTTTCACTCTATCGCCACCCTGAATTCTGAGGTTAGCGGTCGTCAAGTTCTCCGCATCTGCCACGGGCAAGGCTTGCCAAAAGTCAACAGCTTAGACAAGCCTTGCACGAAGCAACTTCAACGCACCGGCTCCTGAATTGCCGGGAATTCAAGCAGCAGTGGTGGCGCTGCAACCCCGCCGCCGACGCGCCACCGCACCCACTAAACCAAAGCCCGCGATCAACATCGCCCAACTGGCCGGCTCAGGGACACCACCCGGAGGATTCCCCAAGGTATTTCCGAGCGTGACATTGTCATATTTGAAGTAGTAGGCAGAATTAGACGGATCGTCAACGACTACAGACGCGATTGCACCGTAACCAGTATAGCCGAAGAAGCCATTGCTGGTAAAGCTTAGCGGGTTTGAGACAGATGAACCATCGACCAGGTTTACATTGATCGAGAGGTTTCCGACGCCAGTCCTCGATCCATAGTCGAAACCGAATGCGGTTGCCGTAGAATTCAAAGTGAAAACACCACCAAATTGGTCGAACAAGCCGCTCGCGCTACCAGCAAGGCTATCCTCCTGGATGGGGTCGAAGATGTATGCGTAGAAGTATGGAGCTACACCGGAAAAATTCACCCCCTCGAGGGTGTAGCCCGGCGTGGCGGCGAAACCGCTCGGAACATATTCTGGATACCCCGGCGTTCCAACCAATCCGGTAAACGTGATCACAGCAGGCGAAGGATCCACGGCAGCCAAAAAGGCCGATCGATCTGAAAAAACAGTGGCAGCAGAAGGCGTCGACGAATACGCCGCAACCAAAATCGCACCAAGGTATGAAATCGGCTTCATTTGTCTCTCCACAAAATATAAAATTTGTGATAAGGTCTAAATCTAATCGCACAAATAACTGATCGAAATTTGTAGATTGTTCATTTTTTATTCAACTAATCAAATTTATAGGATCACATTAATGTAACAATGTTCCGTAGCGGTTCGCATCGCTTTCAGCGAGCGGGTCATATTCCAAAATTGATCGTTTCTGGCTCGATACACGCAAATTGAGATAACGAGATGCGCCAAATTTGAGTTTACTCATTGAGTAATTTGATAAAAATTTTAATGAACTTGACCAACCCGTCACAAGATGGAACACGGGCGGGGCTGGCTTGCCCGTGATATCCTAATTTTCTCAGAGGCTTTTGGTCAGCGCCAAAAGGCGAACGGCATTTGTGGCGCTTCGTGAAGGCCGTCCCGACTGCGCTGAACAAGCTGAGTGAGGAGACCATTCCGAGAGGACAGCAGACCAGATTCTTGGCACTGCATCCACCAAACAAGAGTGGGTCAAGGGCCTCAGGCCCTTGCCGCCGGAGGCTCTCTGTCTCGCTTGGTTCCCAGGCGGGGCGGTCGAAGCCCCCTCACCCCGCTCGGCGAAGGCGCCGAGTCGCCCTCTCCCTCGGGGGGAGAGGGGGGCGTGTTGGTGGGCAATCTCTGCCCCCGCGACCGCGCGCCCATTTGCCGCCCTGCCCCGCCCCTGCTAGGCGCTGGCGCACAATGGCCACTGATATCTCCCTCATCCGCAATTTTTCGATCATCGCCCATATCGATCATGGCAAGTCGACGCTTGCCGACCGGTTGATTCAGACCACCGGCGGGCTGACGGCGCGCGAGATGTCGGCGCAGGTGCTCGACAACATGGATATCGAGAAGGAGCGCGGCATCACCATCAAGGCGCAGACGGTGCGCCTCGATTATCCGGCCAAGGACGGCAAGACCTATGTCCTCAACCTGATGGACACGCCGGGGCATGTCGATTTCGCTTATGAGGTGTCGCGGAGTCTCGCTGCCTGCGAAGGCGCGCTGCTCGTCGTCGATGCGGCGCAGGGGGTGGAGGCGCAGACGCTCGCCAATGTCTACCAGTCGATCGAGCATGATCACGAGATCGTGCCGGTGATCAACAAGATCGACCTGCCGTCGGCCGACCCCGAGAAGGTGAAGAAGGAGATCGAGGACATCATCGGCCTCGACGCTTCGGGCGCGGTGCTGACCAGTGCCAAGGCCAATATCGGCATCGAGGAAGTGCTGGAGGCGATCGTCACCCGCATCCCGCCGCCCAAGGGCAACATCGACGCGCCGTTGAAGGCGATGCTGGTCGATTCCTGGTATGATCCCTATCTCGGCGTCGTCGTGCTGGTGCGCATCATCGATGGCGTCATCAAGCGCGGCCAGCAGATCAAGTTCATGGCGGCCGACAGCGTCCATCTGGTCGATCGCGTCGGGGCGTTCCGGCCGAAGCTGGAGCAGTTCCAGGAGCTGGGGCCCGGCGAAGTCGGCTTCATCACCGCGCAGATCAAGGAAGTGGCGCAGGCGCGGGTCGGCGATACCATCACCGATGCCAAGCGGCCGGCCAATGACCCGCTGCCGGGGTTCAAGGAAGTGCAGCCGGTCGTCTTCTGCGGGCTGTTCCCGACAGACGCTGCCGATTTCGAGAAGCTGCGCGAGTCGATCTCGCGACTGCGGCTGAACGATGCCAGCTTCTCCTTCGAGATGGAGACATCGGCGGCGCTGGGCTTCGGCTTCCGCTGCGGTTTCCTGGGGCTGCTGCACCTCGAAATCATCCAGGAGCGACTGACCCGCGAATATGACCTCGACCTGATCACCACGGCGCCATCGGTCGTCTATCATATCCACAAGCGCGACGGTTCGACGATCGAGCTGCACAACCCGGCCGACATGCCCGATCCTTCCTCGATCGAGAGCATCGAGGAGCCGTGGATCGAGGCGGTGATCTATGTGCCCGACGAGCATCTCGGCTCGATCCTGAAGCTCTGCCAGGATCGCCGCGGCATCCAGAAGAACCTGACGTACGTGGGCGGCCGCGCCCAGGTGACCTACGAACTGCCGCTGAACGAGGTGGTGTTCGATTTCTATGACCGGCTGAAGTCGATCAGCCGCGGCTATGCCAGTTTCGATTACCACCAGACCGGGCATCGCGAGGGCGAGCTCGTCAAGATGTCGATCATGGTCAACAACGAGCCGGTCGATGCGCTCTCCATGATCGTCCACCGCGACGCCGCCGAAACCCGCGGCCGCCACATGTGCGAGCGGATGAAGGACCTGATCCCCCGCCACCTGTTCAAGATCCCGATCCAGGCGGCGATCGGCGGCAAGGTCATTGCCCGCGAGACCATCGCCGCGCTGCGCAAGGATGTGACGGCGAAATGCTATGGCGGCGACGCCAGCCGCAAGCGCAAGCTGCTCGACAAGCAGAAGGAGGGCAAGAAGCGCATGCGCCAGTACGGCAATGTCGATATTCCGCAGGAAGCCTTCATCGCGGCGCTGCGCATGGGCGACGATAATTAGCGCCGATCGCGCCCCCTTTCGGCAGACAGGTGACGAAACCGGCGGCAGCGGATAGGCTGTCGCGATGGTAAAGATCCTCTGCATCGAAGATGATGCCACCACGGCCGATTATGTCGCCCGCGGCCTTGGCGAAGCGGGCTTCAGCGTCGATATCGCGGCGGACGGCAATGCCGGCCTCGCCCAGGCGACGGACGGCCATTATGATGTCATCCTGCTCGATCGCATGTTGCCCGGCATCGATGGCCTGGCGGTGCTCTCGGCGTTGCGCGCCGGCGGCAATGCGACGCCGGTAATCATGCTGACCGCGCTGGCCAGCCTCGACGAGCGGGTCCGCGGGCTGCGCGCCGGGTCCGACGATTATGTCTCGAAACCGTTCGCCTTTACCGAGCTGCTGGCGCGGATAGAGGCGGTGCGCCGCCGCGCCGTGCCGACCAGTGGCGATGTGCCGGTCACCCGCCTCGCCTATGAGGATCTCGAGATCGACCTGCTCGCCCGCCGCGTGACGCGCGCCGGCCGCCGCATCGAGCTGCAGCCGCGCGAGTTCCGCCTGCTCGAATTCCTGCTGCGCCACCGCGAGCAGGTCGTCACCCGCACCATGTTGCTGGAGGGTGTCTGGGACTATCATTTCGATCCCGGCACCAATGTCATCGACGTCCATGTCAGCCGGCTGCGCAAGAAGCTCGATGACGGCGGCGCCAGGCCGCTGCTGCACACGGTACGCGGCGCCGGCTATCGGCTCGGCGAGCGCTGACCGCCAGCGACCGCTCGGCCCACATTACCGGATCTTCACCAAAACGGTGACAAAGTTCAAGAACTCGTAACCGAAACGTCTTCCTGCGCCGCGAGAAGCGGCAGGCTCGGCACCCCCCGGGCCATATAAACAGGGAGAGACATTCATGGCCACTGGCCCTTCATCGTCCGCTTCGCCGTATCTGCTCGGCAGCGAGCCCAACGTCCGCTTCACCTCGATCCTCTCGGTCGGTGACTCGGTCAACAACAAGCCCAACAGCACCGATCCCTATCGCATGGTCGGCATTCCCGATGGCCTCGGCGCCTGGGACAATGGCAACGGCACCTTCAGCGTCGTCATGAACCATGAGCTCGGCGCCACCGCCGGCATCGCCCGCCTGCACGGCGCCGCCGGTTCGTTCGT
>JAIXZK010000297.1 GCA_027489695.1 Sphingomonadales bacterium | reverse complement strand
GGACTTGCTGCACGCGACCCAAGGGTCGGCGGGGGTGGCGGCCACCGCCATCCCCGCCGCCATGGCGGTCAATGTCAGCGCTGGCGAATGCGCCAGACGAAGGCGCGCAGCAGTTCGAAAAAGCCGATTTCGCCATTGTCGTTGGCGTCGATGGCATCGAAATGATTGGCGTTGCCGCCAGCGGTGGTGAATTCGGCCTGGCTGAGCTGGCGGCTGCGATCGGTATCGGCGGCGCGGAACTTCTGTGCCGTCTTGACGAGCACGACGGTCTGGACGCGTGACAACCGCGCTTCGGCGGCGCTGGCCATGGTGAGGCCGACGAGGCTGGCGGCGGTCAACGCAATCACGAAACGACGCATGGCGAATCTCCCTGTGGTGCCGGCCTTGCTGGCCGGACTGCTGGGGTTACGTGGCCCGTGCGGCCAATCCCCCGATTGTTACGGCATCATGCCCATGGCGCGCGCCTTGGCAACGCCGATCTGCAGCTCTTCGCGGGTGACGCGGCCATTGCGGTCGGTATCGATGAAGTTGAACCCCATCTCGCGGCGGCCGGCGGCAAGCCATTCGGCCTTGTCCCAGGCGCCATCCTTGTTGGCATCGGCGGCGATCAGCGCCTTCAATGCCGTGTCGGGATTGGCGGGCGCCGGCGCGGCGGCGGCGGTCTGGGCGACGGCGCCAGCCGCGATTCCCGAGGCGAGGCAGAGCAGGGCAGTGGCAAGCAACGGCAGGCGCATTGGAATCTCCAGAGACGGGCAAGGGCGTTACGCGGCAGCGCGAGGCTTCCCCCGGTAACGACAGGCATGATGCTATATCTTTGGCGATGACGCCACCTTGACCGGCGACCGTGGCGCGCGCTGGGGTCGCGGCCATGGACGCCGCCGATCTTCTCGACGAAGTGCGTGGCTGTCGCGTTTGCGCGGCGGCGATCGAGCCGCGCCCCATTGTCCAGCTATCGAACACGGCGCGGGTGCTGATCATCGGCCAGGCGCCGGGCACTCGGGTCCATGCGTCGGGCGTACCCTGGGACGATGCCAGCGGCGACCGGCTTCGGGACTGGACGGGCATTGCCGCCGATGTGTTCTACGATCCGGCGCGGGTGGCGCTGCTGCCCATGGGCTTTTGCTATCCTGGCACCGGTGACAGCGGTGACCTGCCGCCGCGTGCCGAATGCGCGCCGCTGTGGCACGATCGGCTGTTGGCATTGCTGCCGCCGGACCGGCTGACCCTGCTCGTCGGCCAATATGCACAGGCGCGGTACATGACGGGCCGCGGCAGCGTCACGGCGCGGGTTCGGGGGCATGCCGGGGTCGGCCCCGGGCTGTTCCCGCTGCCGCACCCGTCCTGGCGGGTGCAGGGCTGGATGACCCGCAATCCCTGGTTTGCCGCCGATGTGTTGCCGGCGTTGCGCGCTGCGGTGGCGACGCGATTGGCGGCGTGATCGTGCCGCCCGGCGCCTATTCGCGGCGCAGCTTCGAAAGCGGCTCCGACGTCACCGGATAATCGCAACCTTCCGGGATGGTCAGCCATGTCACGCCGTCGCGCTCGACGAACTCGGGCTGGATGAACGGCGGCGCGCGCGACACGGCGGCGGCGAGGATGGCGGCGACATCGGGATATTGGCCGAGGCGCTGCAGATTGCACTTGGTCGGAAACACCAGCGCCGCCTCGTCGCGGGCTTCCATGGCCAGCACATCGGCGGCGGTGGTCCAGCGGATGGCGACCGCCTCATTGCCATCGGCGGAGATGGCGGCGCTGGCGGCATGGCCGGCGTCGGCCACATAGAAATGCGTGTCGAAGCGGCGCTTGATCGGCGCGGCGCGCGGCGGTTCCCAGCGCGCGAACGGCAGGAAGCGGCTGGCATCGACCTTGTGCCCCAGCATGGCGAGCACGGCGGGAAAGGTCATCGCCTCTTCGGCATCGGGTACGGCGCACAGCCGGGCGCGGGCGGCGGCGAGCGCGGCCGGATCGGGCGCCGCGCCGGCGGTGAGCAGCACGCCGGTTTCCTCCAGCGATTCGCGCGCCGAGGCGATGCGCGCGGCGGCATCGGTATCGTCGAGCCCGTCGAAGCCCATGGCCAGCGCCGGATCGCGCGCGGTGGCGAGATCGGCGGCGTCGACGCGGCCGCCCGGAAACACCAGCGCGCCGCCGGCGAAGGCGAGGTTCTCGCCGCGCTGGACCATCAATATCTCAGGGCCGACGGCGCTGTCGCGCAGCAGGATGACGGTGGCGGCGGGGATGGAAACGGGGGCGGCGTCGGTCATGCCGGAACCCTAGCGCCGGCCGCGGCGGGCCGCACCTTATCAAAACTGGCGCGTCGGCGCGGCTTGTGGAATTGGGCGGGCATGGACAGCCTGCAACTGATCGGCATCGTCGCCTGCCTCAGCCTGCTCGCCGGCTGGCGGCTCTATGCCGTGCTGCTGGCGGTGGGGTTGGGGGTGCGCTTCGCCGGCTTCGAATTCATCGGCCTGCCGGGATCGTTCGGGGCGATGCACCAGTTCGGCACGCCGGCGGTGCTGGCCGGCGCCGTCATCGCCGCGGCGACGGAAATGCTGGCCGACAAGCTGCCGCGGCTCGCTCCCGTCTGGAACCGGGTGCATGCGCTGCTTCGGCCGCTGGGGGGGGCGCTGCTGGCGTTGGCGCTGGCGGCGCCCGATGGTGCGGTGATGACGGCGGTGACCCTGCTGCTTGGCGGTGGCGCCGCGCTGCTCGGCCATGTCGCCAAAGCAGCGAGCCGCGCGCGGATCGGCGCGGCGGGCGGGCCATTGCGCAACCTTGCGACCTCGGCCGGGGAGGATGTGGCGACGGCGGCGGCACTGGCGCTGGTGATCGTCTTCCCGGCCTCGGCACCGATCATCGCGCTGCTGCTGCTCGTCCTCGCTGTCTGGGTGTGCCGGACATGGCGGCGGTGAACCGCGGCCCTGGCCAGCCACGCTCTGGCGGTGGTTCACTGCCGGCGCTGCTCGCGCTCGCGGTGATGGCAATCGGCGCCATCGTGCTGGTCGGCGCCGGCGCAATGCTCGCGGCCAGTCTCGCCGCCAAGCTGTTCCAGGTCGTCGTCGGCAGTTCGCTCGCCGGGCGGGGCTGGATCGAGATCGCGGCAATGGTGGCGGCGGTCGCCGCCGGCGCGCTGGCCTTTGCCAGCGGCCGCCGGCTGCGCGCCGAGGCGAAAGCCGCTGCCGCGGCCCGCGCCGCCGGCGATCACCCGGGCAGTGCGTAGCTGACGCTGGCCTGGCCGACCGGGCGCTCCGCGTCGAGCGTCCACAGCCGCACGTCGCAGATCGCCAGCCGGCGGCCGAGCCGCAGCAGCCGGGCATCGGCACTGACCACCATCGGCTCGCAGGCGCGCAGGAAATGATAGGTCAGCGAGCTGGTCACCGCCATCGCCACCGGGCCGATATGGGCCAGCACCAGCGCATAGGCGGCATGATCGGCCAGCCCCATCAGCGTCGGCCCCGACACGATGTTGCCGGGCCGCAAATTGCCGTCATCGGGGGTCAGTTGCAGCCGGACATGGCCAGGGCTTGCCAGCACGACGCGCGGCTGACGGGCGAGCGGAATGCCCGGAAAGGCCGCGGCGATGAAGGCGCCGACTTCGGCTGCGTCCATCTTCAGGCGATCGGGGGCGGGCAGAACTTGTGTCATGTGCGGACTGATCCACGAGTCATGGCGCGGCAACAAGCGGCGGCCGGTTCTCCCTCCCCCTTGCGGGGAGGGCGACTCGCGCCCTTGCGCGAGCGGGGTGGGGGTGCATTCTCGTCGCAGGAAACGGAACCCCCACCCCGCTCGGCGTGAAGAATGCCGAGTCGCCCTCCCCACAAGGGGGAGGGAGTTTGGGTTTCGCTCATGCCGCTGCGTCCGGCGTATCATCGTCGCGGCGGCCCCGTCTTGTCGCCAGCCGGCTGCGCGCCGGGCGGCCATCGGCCTGGATGCGGCTGCGCAGTTCGGCGCGCTTTTCGTGGATGGAGGCGATCACCCGGCCCATCGGCACGCCAAGATCGACAAGCAGCGCCTCGGCCAGTTGCAGGCTCGATTCGATGGTTTCCGGCACGGCATCGGTGACGCCCTGGGCATAGAGTGCCGAGGCATGGTCGGCATCGCGGGCCCGCACCACCAGGCAGAGATCGGGGTGGCGCTCGCGGATCAGCCGCACCAGCGTGTCGAGGCTCTGCACCGCATCGATGGTCAGCACCACGGCGCGCGCCGATTCGAGATGCAGCGCGGTGAGCAATTCGGTGCGGCGGGCGTCGCCATAGATCACCGGCCGGCCGGCGGCGCGGTGGCGATGGACTTCATCGGGATCGCTGTCGACCGCCAGATAGGGCTGGCCATGGGCTTCCAGCATGGTCGCCACCAGCCGCCCGACACGGCCGAAGCCGATGATGACGGTGCGCCCCGGCACTTCCGGCTCGGGTGCCGCGTCGGCGGCATCGGCCTGGCCATAGCGCGCTTCGAGGCGCTGGCCGGCAAGGCCGAGGATCGGCGCCAGCGCCAGCGAGAGCCCGGTGACGATCAGCGCGATGTCGGCAGCGTCACCCTCCATCATCGTGCCGGCGATGCCGATCAGAATGAGGCTGGTCTCGCCCGGCGCCGCCAGCAGCGCCGCGACATGGGCGGCGACACCGCGGCCGCGCTGCCAGAACCGCAACAGGCCATAGAGCAGCACCGCCTTGGCCAGCGTCACCGCCAGCACCAGCCCGAGGATCAGCAGCGGCCGCGCCACCAGCGCGGCGAGATCAAGGCTCATCCCCACCCAGATCAGGAAGACACCGAGCAGCAGGCCCTCGAACGGCGCGATGGCGGCTTCGACCTGGCGGCGATAATCGGTTTCGGCGAGCATGATGCCGGCGACCAGCCCGCCGATCGCCGG
>JAIXZK010000340.1 GCA_027489695.1 Sphingomonadales bacterium | reverse complement strand
TACCGGATGAAGGGCTGGAAGGACGAGGCGCAGGCGGTCCTCGCCGGCGCCCGCGACGCCACCCCCCCGCCCGCGATCCGCGCCCGCCTGTCGGCAGAGGCCGCGCGGCTGGCCTTCGCACCCGCCCGCTGCTAGCGCAGGCGAGCCCCGCCTCGGCCAGCGCACTTTCGGCGGCATCGGCGGTGAGGAAGCGGCCATAGGGCCCGACCTCGATCCCTTCGCGGATCACCCGGGCGGGATTGCCTGCCACCAACGAGCGGGGCGGCACCGACTTCGTGACGACCGAACCTGCGCCGATCACGCAGTTGTCGCCGATCTCGACCCCCGGCAGGATCAGGCTGCGCCCGCCGACAAAGCAGTTCGCGCCGATCCGTGTGTGCAGGTAGAGGCCCCGCGTCCGGTCATGCGTGAGGATCCGCGCCTCGAAGGCGATCCAGCTTTGCGCGCCGACATGCACGCCCAGGGGAAAGGTGCGGTCGAACTGCGCCGACATCGACATCTGCACCGTCGGATGGATATCCATCCCCCAGACCCGCACCAGCCACAGCCGCCGCAACCCGACCAACACATTGCGCAAGCCCGAAAGCCGATTGAGCCCGCGGCGCCTGGCCTTGCGGTAGACCGGCGCGGGAGAGTCGGTCATGGAGATGAAGCCTTTGGGAAAACCGGTCTGTTGCGACCCTACCAAGCGCACAGACCCGCTTCAAGCGGGCCCGGGCGGCAAGGCGCGCATCCCGGTGGACGGCGGCGCGTCCGCGTGAGACACCGCCGCGCATGACACCCGACCAGCTTCTGGCCTATCTCGGCCCCGCCTTCCTCTATGCCGGGGCGGCGACGCTTGCGGCCTTCACGGGCCTGCGGCTTGCAGGTCTGCGGATCGACGCCCGGCATGCCCTGACCCTGTTCCTCGCCCTCTTCTTCCTCGCGCTCACGCAGTTTCCGCTGCCCGACCGCGCCACGCTCGATTGCTCGGCCGGAGGGGCCGAGGCGATCCTGCGGCCGTTTGCGACGCTCGACCATATCGCGCGGCAGTGGCGCTGGTGGCGGAACGAGCCCGAGATCGGGCTGGCGGCCTGGGCGGGCAACAAGGTGATCCAGGCGGCGGTGATGAACTTTGCCCTTTGCGCCGCGATCGGGGCGGCCTTTGCGCGCCATGCGGGGCGGGTGTGGGGGGCGCTCCTGCTGGCCGTGGCGCTGTCGGGCGGGGCGGAGCTGGCGCAGCTGACGGGGCTCTTCGGCCTCTACCCCTGCGCCTTCCGGCATTTCGAGGTGGACGACCTGATCCTGAACATCGGCGGGCTGATGGCGGGGTTCGCGCTGATGCGGCGCTGGCGGCGGGCGTGAATGCAAACGGCCCCGGACCATCGGTCCGGGGCCGTGCTGTCGAGATGGATCGGCCTGTCAGGCGGACTTGCGGCGGCGCGCCACGGCGGCAAGGCCGCCAAGCGCCAGCAGCGCGAGCGGCGCGGTCGCCGGCAGCGGCACGGAGGCCAGCGTGAAGGTCGCAGCGATCGGCGTGGCGCCGGTGCGGCCCGAGACATACTGCCCGCCCACGCTGTTGAAGGTGGTGTCGGCGATCGACACGACGATGGCGAGGCCGTTGCCGATGTTCAGCGAGCCCGAGGCAAAGGTCGCGATGGCGCCGGCGGTGGTGCCGACCGTGGTGCCGGTCAGCGTCAGCGTGCCGAGCGCGCCGAAATCGAAGGTGACCGAAGCCGGTTTCGGCACGATGTCGTCGGCATCGATGCCCACGTCAAAAGCCACCAGACGGAAGAGGTTCGTGGTGAAGCTGTCGCCCGCAACCGAGAGGTCAGAGGTGGTCACCGTTGTGCCGGTGAAGAGTTGCGCACCGGTATTGCTCAGCTTCCACAGACGCGTCTGCAGCCCAGGCTGGCCGGGCTGCCGGAACGACTCGGCCGTCACGCCCACGTTGTAGGTCGCCGCTTGTGCCACGGGTGCCATCAGGCCCAGAGCCATGGCCGCTGAAAGAAGCAGGTTCTTCATCATCGTCTCTCCATACAACCAGGGCGCGAGCATCGCGGCGATCGATCTTCACGAACAGCGTTACCATGCGGGCGCAGCAATCCCAAAGCCCGAGTTCGAGATGCAGCGGATTTTCGGGGGTTTTTCGCCATTTCATGCGCGAATTGATGCCGAAAACCTGCCGGGCGCGCCGGATCTGCCGCAGTTTTCGGCAGAGGCCCCGCCGCGCCGCCGGGCTTTGAGACGCCGCCGCGGCGCAATCATGGCGAAAGTGTGGCACGGGGGCGACACAATCAAGACGTGTATTGTCACATCTCGGCAGATTCCGAATCGGTCCCGCCTCCTGCGCCCTGCCGCCTGCCCGGCACGCGCCCTTGGGCGGATCTCCGCGCCCCGATCCCGCCCCGATCCCGCCGTCTTCCCGCCCCTGTCGCGAGCAAGATCGAAACTTGCTAGGAACCTGCGGCGGGCCCCCGACTCCCGGGGCCCCCGTTGCAGCCCCCCTGCACCCTGCGGTGCGCGCCCGTGCACCTGACCTGTGTGTTCGACCTTGTGTTCCGACGCTGTCCGACCCTTCCGCCCGGAGATCGCCATCCAATGTCCGCACATCCCGCCGCAGATTCAGCGCTTGGCCCTGCCTCTCCGCTGACCACCGCGATGGCCGCACTGCGCCCTGGCCTCTGGGCCGCGGGCGGCGTCTCGGCGGTGCTGAGCCTCCTGATGCTCACCGGCTCGATCTACATGCTGCAGGTCTATGACCGGGTGCTCTCTTCGGGCTCGGTGCCGACGCTGATGGTGCTCTTCGGCCTTGTCGTCGTGCTTTACGGCTTCATGGCCTTCTATGACGGGCTGCGGCAGCGGCTGATGTCGCGGCTGGCGCTGCGGCTCGATGCCGACCTCGCCGCCCGTGCCTTCCGCGCCGACCTGCGGGGCGAGGGGGGGAGTGCGGTGCGCGATCTCGAGGCGCTGCGCGGGGCCCTCGCGGGGCCCGCCGTCCTGGCCCTTTTCGATCTGCCCTTCACGCTTCTCTTCCTTGCGGTGCTCTTCGCGATCCATCCGCTCCTCGGCTGGCTGACGGTCGGCGGCATGGGGCTGGCGGCGGTGCTGGCGCTGGTCAACCGCGCGGTCACCGCGGCCCCGATGGGCGAGGCGCTGGCCGCCGAGGCGGGCGAGCGCAGCTTTGCCGAACGCGCGCGGCGCGCGGCGGCGGCGCTTGGCGCGCTTGGCATGGGGGGCGCGGTCACCGCCCG
Source organism: Sphingomonadales bacterium (assembly GCA_027489695.1). Classification (GTDB taxonomy): domain Bacteria; phylum Pseudomonadota; class Alphaproteobacteria; order Sphingomonadales; family Sphingomonadaceae; genus Sandarakinorhabdus. The sequence continues at coordinate 5,206 of JAIXZK010000340.1, read as the reverse complement.
CTGGCAGGCGCTGCACCGGCGCGGCCTTGCCGCCAACCAGCGCGGGGGCGAGCCGTCCGAGACATTGGCCGCCGCCTCGCGCAGCCTGCGGATGCTGCTGCAGTCGGCCCTCCTGACCGCAGGGGCCTGGCTTGTGCTGCAGGGCGCGATCTCGGCGGGCGGGATCGTCGCGTCCTCGATCCTTGCGGGCCGCGCGCTCGCCCCGGTCGATGCGCTGATCGGGCAGTGGAAGGGGCTGGCCCGTGCCATCGCCGCGTATCGCCGCCTTGGCCCCGCGCTCGAGACCGCCGCGCGGCCTGCCCCGATGGCCCTGCCCGCCCCCACCGGCCAGATCGCCGTGCGCGGGCTGAGCCGCCTTGCCCCCGCCCGCCCCGGCCAAGGAGAACGGGGCCAATTCGAACGCGCGCGGCTTCTCGACGATGTGACCTTTGCGCTGGCCCCGGGCGAGGGGCTCGGGATCATCGGCGCCTCGGCGAGCGGGAAATCCACGCTCGCGCGCCTTCTCGTCGGGGCCATCCTGCCCGATGCGGGCGAGATCCGCTTTGACGGGGCCACCCCCGACCAGTGGGACCCCGACCGCCTGGGTCGCCACATCGGCTATCTGCCGCAGCAGGTCGAGCTTCTGCCCGGCACGGTGCGCGACAACATCGCCCGCTTCGACCCCGCCGCGACCGACGAGGCGGTGATCGAGGCCGCGCGCGCGGCAGGCGTGCACGAGATGATCCTCGCCCTGCCCGACGGCTATGCCACCGACCTTGGCCGCGAGATGCCGCTCTCGGGCGGGCAGGTGCAGCGCGTGGCCCTCGCGCGTGCGCTTTACGGCAACCCGAGCATCCTTGTCCTCGACGAGCCGAACGCGCATCTCGACATCGCGGGCGAGGCGGCGCTGACGCGGGCGCTCTTGGCGCGGCGGGCCGCCGGGGCCTCGGTCATCGTGATCGCGCACCGCGCGGGGGCGCTGGCCGCCGTGAACCACCTCATCGTGCTGCAGGGCGGCCGCGTGGTGCAGCAGGGCCCGCGCGACGCGGTGCTGCAGGTTCTGGGCGCGCCGTCAGGACCCGATGCCGGCGCGCCGGGCGGACGGACCCGCACGCCGATCCGCATCAGCAGCCCGGGCATGGGCACCGTCGGGGTGATGGTCCCCGCCGCAGCCGAGCCTGCCGCAGCCCCGCTGCAGGCCCAGGCCCCCGCCCCCAATGCCCCCGCCGCCCAGATGGCCACCCCGGCGCCCGCCAACCTCGGGACGCCTGCCAATGCGGCCGCCACCCCGCCCCCACCCCCGCCCGCGTCAGCCGCCGTCACCCCGCTGCCCCGGCTGCAGCTGACCAATCCGGCCGGCACCCCGCCTTACGTCTCGCTCTTCCGCAGCAACCGGGGGCGCGCATGACCGCCCTTGCCCAACCCCACCTCGCCGCCCCCCTCTCGCCCGAGATGCCGCGCCTTGCCACGCAGCCCCTGGTCCGGGCCGGGGCGCTGGCCGCCCTTCTCCTCTTCGGCGGGCTTGGCGGCTGGTCGATGCTGGCCACCGTCGATGGCGCGGTGATCGCGCAGGGGCAGGTCCTCGTGCAGGGCAAGCCGCAACCGGTGCAGAGCCTCGACGGCGGCCTTGTCGCGGCGGTGCATGTGAAGACCGGCGACCATGTCGCGGCGGGCGCGCTGCTCGTCAGCTTCGATCCGACCGTGGCGCAGGCGCGGCGCGACATCGCGCGGGCCAGGCTGGCCGGGGCGCTGGCCGACCGCGCCCGGCTCGAGGCCGAGGCGGCCGGCTGGGACGCCCCCCGCTTTGACGCCGATCCGATCCTGAACGACGCAGCACTCGCCGCCGAGCGGGACACCGCCGTGACCCGGCAGCGCGCGCTTTTCGATGCGCGCAGCGCCCGTGCCGCCGATGCCCGCGCGCGCCTCGCCGAGACCGAGGGCCAGATCACCGCGCAGGTCGCAGGCATCGCGGCCCAGATCACCGCCGCCCGCGAGGAGGCCGCGCTGATCTCGGGCGAGGTCGCCTCGCAGGTCGCGCTGGTGGACAAGGGCCTTGCCCGGCAGGCGCCCCTGTCCGAGCTGCGCCGGCAGGAGGCCTCGCTTGCGGGGCGTCTGGCGGGGCTCGAGGCCGAACGCGACCGCCTTGCCGCCGCCGCGCGCGAGGCGCAGGCCGCCCTTCGGCAAGAGGAAAGCCAGCGGGCCGAGGAGGTGGCGCAGGGCCTGCGCGATGCCACCGCCCTGATTGCCGAGGTGCAGCAGGAGATCCTCAGCCTCGATGCCGCGCTGGCCCGCACCGACCTGCGCGCCCCCGTGGCGGGCGTGGTGCACGAGCTTGCGGTGAGCGCCCCGGGCGCGGTGATCGCGCCGGGCGCCACCCTCGCGCAGGTCGTGCCGATGGACCGCGGCCTCGAGATCGAGGTGCATGTCGATCCGCGCGCCATCGACGACGTGCATCCGGGTCAGGTGGCCGAGGTGATGATCGCGGCCTTCGATCCCCATGCGGTGCCGAAACTCAATGCGACCGTGGCCCGCGTGCCCCCCGATGCGGTGACCGATCCCGCCACCGGGCGCAGCTTCTACCGCGTCGCCCTCACCCTGCCCGAGGCCGAGATCGCCCGTCTGGGCAAGGTCGCCCTGACGCCGGGGATGCCGGTCGAGGCCTTCCTTGCGACGGGCTCGCGCCCGGTGATCGACTGGCTGATGGCGCCGCTGGTGGCCCCGATGCGTCACGCGATGCGCGAGAACTGATCCCTGCTGCGCCACGCGGGGCACAGGGCTTGCGGAAAATGACCGGCGGGCGGGGGCAACCCTTGCCGGGGCCGGGACGGGCAGGCAGGCTGCCTGCAAAAGCGCCACCGCCGCAAGGGCGGGGCAAAGGGCAGTAGCAGGACCTTGGAGCGTACCGATCATTCCCTGCGCCCCCTTCGGGGCGGGCGTGCCCTGTCGCTCGGGGCCGCGCTGCTGCTGCTTGCCGCCTGCGCGCCGCCCCCCGATACCACGCGCCCCGGCTTTGCCTTCATGCCGCGCTGGCTGGCGCCGGTGCCTGCGGGGGCGCGCCCGCTTGCCGACAATGCGCTCTGGTGGCAGGCCTTCCGCGACCCCGCGCTCGACCGGCTGATCGCGCTGGCGCTGGCGGACAGCCCGAGCCTTGCCGCCGCCGAGGCCCGCGCCCGCGCCGCCGAGGCCGCCGCCGCGAGCATTCCCGGGGCGATCACCCTGTCGGGCGGGACGGCGGTGCGGGGCACCGACGCCTCGGGCAATCCGGGCCGGGCGCGGGCCTCGGCGGACCTTGGCCTTGACGTACTCTTCGACCCCGGGCGGGGCCGCGCCTCGGACCGCGCCGCCGCGGGCGCCGCCGCCGCACAGGCCGCAGGCCAGGCCGCGGGCGCGCGGCTGTTCCTCACGGGCGAAGTTGCCAATGGCTATGTCGCCCTTCGCCTCGCACAGCGCCGCCTCGCGCTCGCCGAGGCCGAAGGCGCGCGCCGCCGCCAGACGCTGGCCCTCGCCGAGACGCTGGCACGGGCCGGAGTCGCCACCCGGGTCGATACGTTGCGGAGCGAGGGGCGCCTGGCCGAGATCGCGGCGGACCTGCCCGGCCTCTCCGCCGCCGTCGCGGGCGGTCAGGCGCGGCTTGCGGTGCTGGCGGGCCGCAGCCCCGGCACCCTGCCCCCCGATCTTGCCGCAGCGCTCGCCGCCCGGGGGGCCGAACCGCGCGCCACCCTCGCCCCCGACCCCGGCATCCCCGCCGACCTCCTGCGCAACCGCCCCGACCTTGCGGTGGCCGAGGCCGCCTATGACGCGGCGCGCGCGGGCCTGGGCCAGGCGCGGGCCGCCCTTTACCCGCGCCTCTCGCTCTCGGGCGTGATCGAGGCCTCGGCCGACCGCGACGACCGGCTGAGCACCGCAACGCTCGGCCCCGCGCTGCGCCTGCCTGCCCTGCCCGCCGGTCCCGCCCGCGCCGGTGTCTCGGCCGCCGAGGCCCGCGTCGTGGCCGCCCATGCCGACTGGACCGGAGCCGTCCTGCAGGCGCTCCTGGAGGTCGAGACCGCCCTTCTCGACTACCGCGCCGCCGCCGAGGCTGAGGGCGCCGCCGACCGCGCCGTCCGCCTCTATGCCGAGGCGGCGACCCTCACGCGCGAACTGGCCGGGCGCGGCGAGGCGACGCTGAGCGAGCTGATCGACGCCGAAGAGGAACAGGCCCGCGCCGAAACCGCCCGCGCCGAGGCCCGCGCGACCCGCGCCCAGGCCTTCATCGCGCTGAACATCCGCCTTGGCGCAGGGGCCCAAGGGGCCCCGGATCCGGCGGCGCCGCCGGGCTAGACCCGCCCCGAATCTGTTAAGAATTGTGGCAGCCCTGGTCATGGGCCGTTTCCCGCCGGTGCCCAATCGTTGCCGCCCCGCCACAGATCGGCGTCCAAGCCCGTGAATTAGCGGCAGATTTGGGCGCTTTCCGCCGCAGCGCCGCAATCCGGGCACGTTTCCGTCACGAGCGCGCGCGACCTTGTGACCCTGTTCACCCATGGTGCGGTTCACTGTCCGGACACAGGGTTAGGTCACCATCCCCCGTGCCTTTCGCAAGGCGGCGGGGTCTCATCACGCTGGAAGGACGACGGGACGCATCATGCCAACAACGATCACGGTCTCCACCGCCGCCCAACTGACCGCCGCCCTGTCCAAGGCGGGCTCGGGGGATACGATCCTTCTGGCGGGGGGGGATTACGGCAAGCTCTTCCTCGGCACTGCGACTGCCTTCGGCAAGGGCTTCACCGCCCCGGTGACGATCGCCGCCGCCGACCCTGCGAACCCGCCCGAGTTCTCGGGCCTCGACCTGCGCGGCGTGTCGAACCTGTCCTTCAAGGACGTGAGCTTCGACTACACGTTCAAAGCGGGCGATCCGCTGCACGTCCGCCCCTTCAGCGTCAGCCACAGCAGCAGCAACGTGGCCTTCAACGGCTGCACCTTCGACGGGGATACCGCCAAGGGCGTCTCGGCCACCGCCGACGGCTATGGCTACGGCATCGGCCTGTCGATCCGCGACTCGAGCGGCGTTCGGGTCGAGAATTGCGAGATGCAGGGCTTCTGGAAGGGCGCGGTCTTCACCAACATCAACAATCTGACGGTGGCCGGCAACGATGTCCATTCGATGCGGATGGATGGCCTGAACTTCGCCGCCGTGCAGGGCGCGGTGATCGAGAAGAACCATATCCACGATTTCATCACCTCGCCC
>JAIXZK010000257.1 GCA_027489695.1 Sphingomonadales bacterium | reverse complement strand
CGGCCACCGACCAGCGCATAGCCGACGACAAGCAGCGCCAGCAGCATGGCGGCGACTTCGATGCTGATGAAATCATAGGCGCGGCCGAAGGCATAGGTCGGGATGGCGACGGCAAGGCCCACCGCGGTCAGCAGCGGGTTGCCGGGCACCATGTCGCGGCGAATATCGGGCAGGCGCCGCACGATCAGCCACAGGCCGGTGGCAACCACGATCGGACCATGGACGCCCGATTCGAGCGACCAGGGGCCCCGGGCCAGCGAGATCAGGGTCGGAATGCAGATCGCGAGAATCCCGAGTACGAGCGGCCAGTGACGGATCGCCGCCATCTGCCATTCGGGACGCATTGCGGGGGCAGCTGTCGCCATCGACATCAGAACTCGTTCAGGACCGAGCCGACCACCGGGCAGCGCGCCGCCGTAAGCTGGCCGACCAGCGTGCCGATATCGCTGAAATAGCTGAAGTTGCGCCGGGCGACGACCAGGGCGTAGCCAGCGGCAGCGCCCACCGTCAGGGCGTCGGCATTGGTGTTGGTCGCCGGCGTATCGAACAGCACCAGATCATATTCGCGCAGCAGCGTGTTGGTGCCGTCGCGGAAACGATGCCCGGAGAGCAGTTCCTGCGGCCGCGCCGCCGGCGGCCCCGCCGTCATCACCGAAAGATTGGGCAGCACATTGGCGTGGACGACGCGTTCCGGACGCGCCACCTGCAGCGACAGGAAGCTCGAAAGCCCCGGCGCGCTCGGATCGAGACCGAAGATCTGATCAACGCGCGGGCTGCGCATGTTCGAATCAACGAGCAGGATCTTGGTGCCGACCTGCGCCAGCGCCGCCGCCAGATTGGCCGCGACATAGCTGCAGCCGGCATTGTCCGCCGCCGCCACCAGCGCGAGGCCGCGCCGGCCGAGTCGCACATGCTGGGAGATGATCTGGGTACGCAGCAGCCGGATCGCTTCGGCGGCGAGACCGGCCGGATCGGCAATTACTGCCAATTCGGTTGAAACTTCGCGGCGACGCGTGTCCTGCAGCGCCAGGCTGTTGATCAGCTGATCGCGGGCCCGGTCGAGATCCTCGGTGGTGATATAGCCGAGCTCGAGCGCGGCCTGGTCGAAATCGAGGTTGCGGTCGCGCTGGTGCGCGACGACGCGGGCGGTCTGCTCCTCCGAAAGATAGCCGAGCCGCAGCAGGGCATCGCGGATCGGCGCATCATAGATGTCGCGGCCGTCATCGATGCGGGCATTGGCATCGAGACGGGCAGCGTCAGTGGATGATTCATCCATGGAATTTCCGTTCATTGCGCGGGCTGCGGTTCGGCAGCGCCGGACTGGCGCCGCGCCAGCTGCCGCAGCCGGTCGATCAGCGAAACACGCTTCGTCGAGGAGATGACCGCGAACACGGGTGCCTTGGTGACAAAGCCGAGATCCTCGGTGCCGCGGACGCGGCGGGCGAGCAGTTCGGTGAACACCGCGAGCACGACGCCGAGCGCCAAGCCGAAGGCGAAGGACAGGCCGATGATCTGCGGCCAGTTCGGGAAGCTCGGCGTGCCCGAACCGATGGCGTCGCCGAGCACGACGAGGCTGCTTTCGTTGACGTTCGATTCCAGCCGCAGGTCGGCGGTGCGCGCCGCTGCCTTTTCATATTGCTGGCGACGCAGATCGACTTCGCGCTGCAGCTGCGCCAGCTGGTTCAGCTTGGTCTGCATCCCCAGCACCTTGGCGCGCTGCGCCCGATATTCGGCATCGAGCTGGGACACCGAGCGCCGCGACACGCCGGTACGCAAGGCTCCGTCGCTGCGCGATTCCCGCGTTTCGCGCGCCAGTTCGCCCTGCAGCGTCGTCCGCCGGGTCAGCAGCGCACGATAGGTCGGATGCTGTTCGCCAAGCTTTTCGCCGGCCGCCTGAATCTGGTCGTTGAGCGTCGCCAGCTGCAACTTCAGGCTGTCGACGATCTGCGAACCGCTGGCGGTCAGCGCCGCCTGCGATTCCGCCGCCACCTGGCCGCCACGCGCCGACATCAGCGCCGCCTGCAGGTCCTGCAGCTTGGTGCTTTCGGCTTCCTGGCCATTGGCGCCGACGACGATGTTGTTTTCGGCCATGAATTCGGCCTTGGCGGCTTCGGCGGCGGTCAGCGCGCGCTGGGCGCGGTCCGACTGCTCGAAATACCAGTCGGCGGTACGACCGGCGCTGTCGGTACGGAAACGCAGCGAGGCATCGATATAGGCGGTGCGCAGCAGACCGACGATCTGCTTGGCAACTTCCGGGTTCGGCGCCTCATAGGTGATCTCGAGGATGTTCGAGCCCTCGACGACATCGACATTGGTGTTCTCGATGATGCGCTGCGCGCCCCAGCGGCGGAATTCGCCGGCGCCGCCGGTCTCGTCCTGCCACAGGGCGATGACCGCCGGGTTCTTTTCCCAGCCCAGCTTGTCGACGACATCGCCGGCGACGCGATAGTCCTGAATCAGCTCCATCTGCGTCTTCACATAGCCGCGGGCCGCCTGGTTGTTGATCATCAGGCCGGTGACGGGATCGGGCTTGACGACGTCCATCAGCACGCGCGCCTTCGCCGGGAAGCGATAGGGCAAGGTCCGCGCCACGGCGAGCGCCACGATCACGCAGGTGATCAGCGACACCAGGATGATGAACCGCCGGGCCATCAGGATGCGCAGGAACTGTATCGGACTCATCGTCTCAATCCTCTTGTCGCCGCGGCGATGTCAGAACAGGCGTTCCTTGACAATGATAACGTCGTTCTTCTGGACCGTCTGCGTCGCGTCGACATCGGCTTCCTTGGCACTGCCGCGCACCAGCCCGACCTTGCCCTGCGAGCCGGTCGCGGTGATGCCGCCGGCCATGGCGATCGCCTGGCGGATGGTCATGCCGGCGGTGATCGGCACGCTGCCCGGGCGGTTGACCTGGCCCGAGATGAAGATCAGGTCGGCATCGGGCACGAACAGCGTGTCACCGGCGCGCAGCACCGGATTGGCGGCATCGTCGCCGCGCACCAGGCCCTCGATGTCGAGCCGCTGCTCGCCGCTGCCGGCGCGGCGCAGATAGACATAGGTGGCGCCGCCATCGCGGATCCAGCCGGCCTTCAGCAGCACGTCGAGCGCATGATAGGGGCGATCGAGCGGGTAGAGCCCCGGCGACGTCACCCGCCCGGCGACATTGACGATCTTCGACGCATAGGTCCCGATCTCGATGTTGACGATCGGATCCTTGAAGAAACCGCCCTTGGTGAACTGGGCGGCAATGGTGGCGGCGAGCTGGATGTTGGTCTGGCCGGCGGCGCGCACCGCGCCGATCAGGGGCATGACGATGGTGCCATCCGACTTGATGCGGGTGGTGATGCTGGCATCGGGCTGGCCATAGACGACGACCTGCACGGTATCGTCGGTGCCCAGCACATAGGCGGTGTCAGCGCTCTGGGCCGCGACGGGCGCCGCGACAAGCAGCAGCAGCGCCAGCCACAGGCGACGGATTGCATGGGCCATCATCAACCTCTCTTTCCATAATTCAGGCGTAGCCGCAGCCGCACCGATGTCGAATCGAAACTGAACAGCGCCGGGTTCGATTCCCGGCTCTGATGGGCAACCTCGATGCCGATCGCGTAGAGCGAGACCGGCTGGTAATCGATCGAACCGACAACGCGGAACAGCTTGTCCTGCGTGCGCGGCACCGGCTCGTCCGGAGTCGAGAAGCTGCCGCTATAATCGGTCACGACATAAGATACGGCCGAACCGAGCGTAATGGCGCGTCCCAGCCGATAACCGAGATCAAGCGCATATTGTTGCCGCCGCTGCGACAGTGCGCCGACGTTCAGGCTGACGTTGTTGGTCAGCGATGCTGTCGCCTGCGCCGTCAGCCGCGGGCTGGGGCGATAGTCGATGGCGGCATCGAAGCCCATGTTGGTGGCGCCCGGCCGGCGCAGCGCCACCGGCGCAATGGTGATGTCCGGCTGCAGCAGGATGTCGGCGGGAACCGGCGTGGTGCGATACACCGACACCCCGGCATCGAGGCCGAGACGACTGCCGAAGCGCCGCGCGTAACCGAAGCGGCCCTGGAAGAAATCCACCCCGTCGCGGCGGCCGCGGCCGGGCGTGCCCGGCGTCAGCACTTCGCGACCGGGATATTCCGCCTTGGTCCAGGTGGCGCTGAGCGTGAAAGTGCCGAGCGCCGGGCGGGTGTAGCTGATCTGCGGCCCGAAACTGAAGCTGCGGTTGTCGAAGGGCGAGCGCGTCGGGTTCTGGTTGGTCGTCTCGACCCGCCGGACCGAGCCGCCGACCGACAGGCCGGCGGCGCTGCGACATTCGGCGACGCCGCCATAGCTCAACGTTTCCTGGACGTTGGGCACGAACTGCGACAGCTCGGCAAGCAGGCTCTGCTGGCTGGTGAAACCGGCATCGACAGTGCCGGCGCAACGCCCGAACAGCCGCCAGGCAACGCCGCCGGCAAGCTTGTAGCGGTTGCGGTTGAGCTGGCTGTTCTCGAGATAGAAATCCCGCCCGAACGAGGCGTTGGCGAAGAAACGCTGCTGCCCGAACGGCAGGTTGGTGCCGACATCGAGCTGCGGGGTCAGTCGCAGATCCTCGCGGCTCTGGCCGGGGCGCAGCACCTGCAACGAACCGAGGCGAAGGATGTTGCTGTCGTAGAGCGAATTGAGGCCGGCGCTGGCGTAGAATTTGCCGAGCACCGCGCCGGCAACAGCAATCGCGGAATTCTCGAAGGCCGGATCGTCGCCGGTGGTCCGCGGCACATAGCCGGCCGGCGCCGCACCCGGCGCGACCTGGCCGCCGAGTGCACCGAAGCTGGGCGTCGTGGCGGACGTGCCGGCCGGCGGCGTCGCCAGCGGCGGCAGCGGTGCCTGGGCCAGCGCCGGGCCGGCCAGCAACAGGCCGGAACATGTCACCAGCGCCGACAGCGGCAGCCGGGCCCTGCCAGCCCCGAACCCGATGCCGGTCATCGAAGCCGATCGCGCCTTGCCGCCGTTGCGGCCATATCGCCCTGTCGGCATCGCCATTTTCGTCTCCCTGCCCCCAGCGACATATGTCGCCAATATCGCGACGACGTACGTCGCCATAATCCCGACGACGCGTGTCGCCCGCCTGTGCAGCGACATCGCGTCACGCATCCGGAGGCGCTGCTACACGTCGCGCTGCCTTGCGGCAACGGCGCCTGTCACGGCCGCCGATGCCACCGCCAGACGCCGCACCCGAACAAGCATGACACAAATGATGCACCCAAAACGCCCCCAAGGCCGTATAATGCATCACGGCAAGACCGTGAAGCAACGCCGGCGACCATGGAAGTGCGGCCGTCATTTGCGCTACCATCGCTTCCAAGGCATGTGTAGAGCGACCGAAACGGCGACGACGTGCCGGGAGTGGACGAAAAGATGATCTGGAAACGCTGGGCACGCGCCGAAAGCAGCGACACCGAAACGGCCGTCGCTGCGCCGGTGGAAGCCACCCCGGCGCCGGCAAGCCCCGCCGCCGCCAGCGTGGCAACCGTCGATGCCATGTCCACCCGCCCGGCCTTTCTGGAGAGCCTGTGGCGCGAACCGGCGCCGTCGGCGCGTGCCACCCCGCTGCCGCGCTTTTCGGCCAGCGCTTCCGACGACGTCGAAAATGAAGACGGCGAGTCGAACATTGCCCGCCGCCGCCTGGCGCTGCGCGATGCGCTCGGCGCGTCGCAGCCGGTCATCGGTCGCGATGGCTTCGCCGGCCGCCACGACGCCCTGTCGCAGCTCATTCAGGCGATCGAGCAGCAGCGCGTCCATGTCGTCATCTATGGCGAGCGCGGGATCGGCAAGACCAGCCTCGTCCATGTCTTCGCCGAAACCGCCCGCGAGGCGCGCTACCTCGTGCTCTACGGCAGCTGCGGTACCGAGGCGGAATTCTCGGCGATGTTCCGCAGCTTCGCCTCGCGCATCCCGCGCCTCTACCACCGCTCGGTGCTGCCGAACTCGCCCGAGGCCGAACGCGGCGACAATCTCGACATCATGCTCGGCGAAACCTTCGGCCCGCGCGAACTCGCCGACCTGTTCGCCGAAGTCACCGGCACCCGCGTCATCATCATCCTCGACGAATATGATCGCGTTCTCGATCCCGGCTTCCGCCGCGACGTCGCCGAGCTCATCAAGAATCTTTCCGATCGTGCCGCCCGCGTCCAGCTGGTGCTGACCGGCGTCGCCCAGAACCTCGACGAGCTGATCGGCTACGCCCCGTCGATCCGACGCAACATCGTCGGCCTGCCGATGCGGCCGCTGAACAGTGGTGAAGTCCGCGAACTTGTCGGCATCGGCGAAAACGCCGCCGAACTCCATTATTCGGAAGAAGCCATCGGCATGATCACCGCCATGGCCGGCGGCTCGCCCTATCTGGTGCGTCTGCTTGCCCATCATGCCGGCCTGACCGCGCTCGAGGGTCGCCGCAGCCTGGTCGACGAAAGCGATGGCCGCATCGCTGTCGAGCGTGTGCTGACCGACTGGAACGCCTCGCTGCCGCGCCGCGTCCAGGCCAGCCTCGGCCGCGAGGAAGCCCGGGAACAATGGCCGCTGCTCGTCGCCTCGGCGCGCGCCGGCAGCTCCGCCGATGGCTTTTTCGGCGTCGAGGATGTGTTCACCGAACTTGGCGGCAGCACGCCCCAGGCCGGCATCGAGCGCGACCTCAAGCGCTTCTCGAACCCGCACGACCTGCTGGAGCTGCACGATCTCGGCGGCGAACTGCGCTTCCGCTTCCGCTATCCCGGCGTCTCGGCATTGCTGCTGATGTCGGCGGCGATGGCGCGCATCACCGCCTGAACGGTCGATCGATCCGAACGGCGGTGCGTTGGCGCTTCGCCCAATTGCCGGTTGGCAGCGCCGCCGGCGCGCTTTATGGCGCCGCCGCATGGTGATGGCCGATTCCGATGGCGGCGACGACGGCAGCGCGGGCCCCCGCGCCTCGGTGATCATCCCGCACCTCAACACCCCCGAGCTGCTGGCGCGCTGCCTCGGCTCGGTCGCGGCCCAGCGGCTCGATTCCGGTGATTTCGAGATCATCGTCGTCGACAATGGCTCGCGCGTCAGCCTCGATGCCGTGCGCGCCGCCTTCCCCCAGGTGCGCTGGCTGGCCGAGCCGCAGCCCGGCCCCGGCCTTGCCCGCAACTGCGGCATCGCCGCGGCACGCAGCACAACGCTTGCCTTCATCGATGCCGATTGTCGCGCCGCCCCGGGCTGGCTGCAGACTGCCGTCGATGCCGTCGAGGCGGCGCCGGATCGCGCCGTTGTCGGCGGCGATGTCCGCATCGATTTCGTCGATCCGGAGCAGTTGACCGGCATCGAGGCCTATGAGGCGGTGTTCGGCTTTCGCCAGCAGATGTATATCGAGACCAAGCATTTTTCGGTCACCGCCAATCTGGCGATGGCGCGATCGGTACACGCCGAGGTCGGTCCGTTCGGCGATATCGCCATCGCCGAGGACCTCGACTGGGGCCGCCGGGCCCATGCCGCCGGCTATCCGACCCGCTACCGGCCCGACATGCTGGTCTTCCACCCGGCGCGCAGCGATTTCGCGGCGCTGACCCGCAAATGGCAGCGCCATATCCGCCACGACTGGCACGAGCATCGCGACCTCGGTCGCGGCGGCTGGCGCTGGCGGCTGCGCGCCGCGGCGATGGTGGCGTCGGTGCCGGTTGAAGCGATAAAGCTGTTCCGCTCGCGCCGGCTGGCAGGGCTCGCCAACCGCCTGCGCGGCTGCGTGGTGCTGGCGCGGATCCGGGCATTCCGCGCCGCCGAGATGCTGCGGGTGATGGCGGGCAGCGGCGATGCCGCCACCGTCTGGAACCGCCAGCCATGATGCCCCACCCCATGCTCATAATGATTCAGGGCCAGCCATGACGCTCGACACGCCGATGACGCCGGTTCGCCTGGGCGCCGCCCGGCTGGGCGTCGTGCTGGTCAACTACAAGCGCGCCGACGACACCATCGAGTGCCGTGAATCGCTGTTGCGCAGCCCGCTGGCGCTGCGCGTCGTCGTCGTCGACAACGACAGCGACGATGGCTCG
>JAIXZK010000368.1 GCA_027489695.1 Sphingomonadales bacterium | reverse complement strand
TCGGCGAGCGCCGCGTCGAGCTCGGCGGCCGATGCCGTGCCGTCGGCAACCAACTGCCGCACGCGTTCGGCATGGCGGCTGCGTTCGGCGGCGGTGGCGGCGGCGCGGGCCTCCTCGGCAGTCGCCGCGCCGGCGCGAAGGTCGAGCGGCGCGGCATCGATTCGCGCCACCACCTGGCCGGCGCTGACGCGATCGCCGACATCGGCGAGCAGGGCGACGATGCGGCCGCCGGGTTCAGCCGATACGACATGCATCCGCGCCGAGCGCACCGTCGCCACCACCACATCGGCGGGATTCGCCGGCGGCTCGGCCCGGCTGACCAGAACGGTGCGCGGCGGGGCGGTCGCGGCCGGCACGACCGGGGACGAACAGCCGGCCAGCGCCAGCGCACCACCGAGCATTAAAATAAGGGAGGACTTGCTCACAAAATACTCCTGTTGCGACGACGGGCAGCGCCGCAGCGCGCCCGGAATGAAGCTCGGCTGGAAGCTAGGCGATGTGCCGGGCGGGCGCGCCGACGGCGGCAAGCGCCTGGAAAACGAAACTGTCGGCGGCGGCAATCAACGATTCGGAATCGCTGATGCCAAAGGCGAAGCGGCAGAACAGGCCATCGTAAAGCGCGACAATCAGCCGTGCCGCCGTTTCGGGCACGACCTCGCCGCCGAGTTCGCCCTTGGCCTGATATCGCACGATCAGGGCGCTGAGGGCGCGGACCAGCTGGTCATCGGCGGTCTTGACCACCGCGGCGATGGCGGGATTGCGCGACGCCTCGGCCAGGATCTCCAGCCGCAGGCAACTGTCCTGCATGATGTCGACATCCGAGGCGAGAAGCCGGTTGGCGACTTCCAGCCCTTGCTGAAAGCTGTCCGCCGCGTCGACCGCCTCGACCAGCGCCAGATCGCCGGCGAGATCCTGGTCGATCAACGCCCGGACGAGGTCATCCTTGGTCTGGAAATATTGATAGAGATTGGCGACGCTGACCCTGGCCTCGGCGCTGATTTCGGCCGTGCTGGCCGCATGGAAACCCTTGCGCACGAAGCAGGCCCGGGCACCGGCCAGGATCTGATCCCGCCGCAGCGCGCGCGCCTCCTCATTGACCGGGCGGCCGATTGCCGGATGCTTTTCTGCATGAGCCATCGCTGAGATATATAAGCGTTCGCTCGCTTATGTCAAACGAAGAATGTCGAAGCCTGTCATTGGATCGGTTTGGCATCGCTGCGCCACCCACCGCCAAGGGCACGGAACAGGGCCACTTCGGCCTGAGCAACAGCTAGGTCGGACTGGGCTTTTGTCAGCACCGTTTGCGCGCGGGTCCGCTCGGCATCGATCTGGAGCAGATAGGCCGCATCGCCAAGGCTTACGCGGGCCGCGGCACGGCGCGCGGTCCGCTCGGCCTCGACCTGGGCGGCGTCGAGGTTGCGGTTGCGCTGCATTTCGCCGGCATAGGCGGCAAGCGCCGTTTCGACGTCGCGCAAGGCCCGCAGCACCGCGACGTCCCAGGCGGCGAGCGCCGCGCGTTCGGTGGCGCGGGCCTGCCTGATGCGAGCCCGGGTCGGCGCCTGATTGGGAAAGTTCCAGCTGATCAGCGGCGACGCAGTGGCGACAGCGCCGCCCGACAACAGGCCGAGCGCACCGCCGAGATTGACCCGGGGGTAGAGATCGGCCCGGGCGACTCCGATTCGTGCGCTCGCCGCCACGAGACGGCGCTCAGCCTCGCGGATATCCGGACGCCGCCGCAGCAGCGCTCCGCCATCGCCGAGCGGCGCCGCGGCGCGCAACGCCGGTACCTTGTTGCAAGCCAGCGCCAAGGCTGGCGCTTCGGCTGGCGGCCGGCCCTGCAGGGTCGCCAGGCGATAGCGCGCGTTCGCCGCGGCGGCCGCCAGCGGCGGCAAGGCTGCGCGCGCGGTTTCGACCAGCGTCGCGGCCTGCGCGACCTCCAGCGGCGAAACCTCGCCGGCGCGAAACTGTGCTTTCACCAGCCCGGCGGCACGTTCGAGCAGCCGGACCTGTTCCGTCGCCACCTGCCAGGCCTGGCCGGCGCCGCACAGATCGACATAGGCCTGCGCCGTATCGGCAACGACGGCGACCTTCAGCCCGTCGACCGCCGCTGCCTGGGCCTCGGCATCGGCCTTGGCCGCCAACGCGGCCGAGCGGAGACGGCCGAACAGATCGGCATCCCAGCTCGCGGCCAGACCGATGTCATAGTCGGTAGTCGGCACCAGCGAGGAGGCGCTGGGTTGGTTGGCGGGGCTGTCGACGCCAAGGCTGGTTTCGACACTGGTCTGGGGCAAGCGGGCGGCGCGCGCCTGGGAAAATGCGGCGCGCGCGGCATCGAGATTGGCATAGGCGACCCTTAGATCGGCATTTGCGGCGAGGCTGGCGATGACGAGCTTGTCCAGCGCGGGATCTTCGTACAGCCGCCACCAATCGTCAGGGACGGGCGCGATCGCGTCCCGGGGCTGGCTGTCGAAGCGGCCGGTCGCGGCCGTCGGCGCCACGGTCGGCAATGGTATCGGCGACGCCATGCAGGCAGCGAGCGCCAGCGGGAGCAGGACAGCGCCGCGCTTCATGCCGACACGGCTTTCGCGGGTGACTGCGCGGCCCGGGCCCGGCCACCGAAACGGCGGTAGAGTGCCGGCATCAGCAGCAGGTTGAGCAAGGTCGAGGACAATAGCCCGCCCAGAATGACAATCGCCATCGGGTGCTCGATTTCATGCCCCGGGGCGTCGCCGGCGATGACCAGCGGCAGCAGCGCAAGCCCGGCGCACAGCGCCGTCATCAGGATCGGCACCAGCCGCTCGCTGGCGCCGCGCAGCACGAGCGCATCGCCGAACGCCTGACCCTCGACCCGGCGCAGATGATCATAATGCGACAGCAGCATGATGCCGTTGCGCGCCGCGATGCCGATAACCGTGACGAAGCCGACCAGCGACCCCAGCGACAGCACGCCGCCGGTCAGCGCCACCGCGACGACGCCGCCGACCAGCGCGAACGGCAGGCTGACGCCGACCAGCGCGGTGAGCGCCAACGAGCGGAACACCGTCCAGACCAGCAGCAGGATGCCGATCAGGCACAGCAACCCGGTGGTCCACAATTGCTGGCGCGAGTCCCTGAGCGCTGCATATTCGCCGAGCACCCTGGGGTGATAGCCGGCGGCGAAGGGCACGTCGGCGACCGCCGCCTCGACGGCGCGCGCGACGCCGCCCAAATCGGCGCCGGCGACATTCAGCGTCACGTCGATGCGGCGCTGGCCATTCTCGCGCTTGACCTCGTTCGGCGCCGGCACGATCCGCACATCGGCGACATCGCGAAGGCGAACCGGGGCGCCGGCGGGGGACAGGATCATCAGGTCGCGCAGCGCGCCGAGGTCGCCGCGCACCGCCGGCTCTCCCCATAGCGCCACATCGAAGGATCGCTGGTCGCGGTAGATCTCGCCGAGCTTCTGACCTGCCACCAGCGTCTGCGCCTGGCGCCGCACCTCGCCCGCCGTCAGCCCGAAGGTGGCAAGATCGGCGGCGCGCGGGTGGATCTCGATCTGCGGGACAAGCACCTGCTGCTCGACCTTCAGATCGGCCACGCCGGGGATGCCGGCGACCCTGGCGCGCACGCGGTCGGCAGCGGCGCGCAACTCCGCCTGGTCGGGGCCGAAAATGCGCACGACGACCGTCGCCCCGGCGCCGGTAAGCACTTCCTTGATGCGCTCGCGCAGATAGGTGAGCACGTCGCGGTAGAGACCGGGATAGCCCTCGATCACCGCCTTGATGCGGGCGACGCTGGCATCATAGTCGACAGTCTCGTCGAGGCTGATCCACAATTCGGTGAAGTTCGGACCCACCACCTCGTCGGCTGCCTCGGCCCGGCCGATATGGGCACCGAAGTTGCGCACGCCGGGAATGGCGCGCAATTCCTTCGAGGCGCGGATGGTGATGCGGTCCATCGCCTCGATCGAGGTGCCGGGCTTTTCGACGAAGTGCATCAGAAAGTCGGTTTCGCGGAAATCGGGCAGGAACTGGTCCTTGAACGAGGCATAGCCGGCGCCGGCGACGAGCAACCCGCCGGCGATGACCGCCATGGCGAGGCCCGGCCGCGCCACCAGCCCGGGCAACAGTCCGACATAATGGCGCTTCATCGCGGTCACCAGCCGCGTGTCGCCCTCGGCCTTGGGCGGCGCGCCGGGCAGCAGGATCAGGCACAGCGCCGGCGTCACCACCAGCGCCACCAGCAGCGACGCGGCGATCGCCAGCACATAGGCGATGGCCAGCGGCTGGAAGAAGGTGCCGGCAACACCGCCGAGAAAGAAGATCGGCAGGAACACCAGCATGACGATCATCGAGGCGAAGACCACCGCGGTGCGGACTTCGAGCGATGCCGCCAATACGACATCGAAAGCCGCTTCGGGGTTGCCGGCCTCGCGGTTGAGCCGCAGCCGGCGGGCGATGTTCTCGACATCGATGATCGCATCGTCGACGACTTCGCCCAACGCGATCACCAGCCCGGCGATGACCATGGTGTTGATCGTCATGCCGCTCCACAGCAGCACCAGCCCGGCGCCGAGCAGCGACAGCGGGATGGCGCTGAGGCTGATCACCGCCTGGCGCCAGTCGCGCGTGAAGACGAACAGCACCGCCGCCACCAGCAGGCAGCCGATCATCAGCGCCTGCGAAAGATTGTCGATCGAGCGTTCGATGAAGGTCGCCGGGCGAAAGATCGTCGTATCGACCTTCACATCCGTGAGGCCGGGTTTCAGCTCGGCGATGGCCTTTTCGACATCGCGCGTCAGTTGCAGCGTGTTGCCGGTCGGCTGCTTCTCGACGATCAGCATCAGGCCCGGACCATCGTCGATGATGGCATTGCCGATCGGGGCGGCGAAACCATCGACGACGCGCGCCACATCGGCGATCCGAACCGGTGCCTCGCCGCTCTGCTTGACGATGGCCTGCGCAAGATCGGCGGCCGATCGGATCGCGCTGTCCTGCCGGACGGCGAATCGCTGGTTGGGCGTGTCGACAAAGCCGCCGCCGCCGACCAGCACGGCATCGCCGACGGCGGCACGGACCTCGGCCAGCGTCACCCCGGCCGCCCGCAGCCGATCCGGATCGACGAGCACCTGCAACTGCCGGTCTCGCAGCCCCCAGATGGCGACATTTGCGACGCCGGGCACCGCCATCAGCCGCGGCCGGATCGTCCAGCGCGCCAGTTCGGAGAGTTGCATCTGGTCGAGCTTTTTCGACGACACGCCGATCTTCATCGCCCGGCTGGTCGAGGACAAGGGCGGCAGCATCACCGGCGCACGCGCCGCCGCCGGCAGCCGCGCCTGTACCTGCGTCACCCGTTCCTGCACCAGCTGCCGGGCCCGGATGACATCGGTGCCGCGCTTGAAGAGGATCGTCACCGACGACAGCCCGAGCACCGATTTCGATCGCACCGTCGTCAGATCGGGCACCCCGCCCACCGCCACTTCGATCGGCACGGTGATCAGGCTCTCGACTTCCTCGGTCGACAGGCCGGGCGCTTCGGTCTGCACCTCGACGATCGGCGGCGCGAATTCCGGAAACACATCGAGCGGCACATTGCCCGAGGCGCGCAGGCCCAGCACGACTAGCAGCGCCGCCATCGCGAGCACCAGCACGCGCTGGGTCAGCGCCGACCTTACCAGCCAGGCCAGCATCAGTGCGGCGTTCCGAATTCTGTGCCGAACAGTTCGGCCGCGCCATCGGTGACGATCTCGGCGCCGCGCTCCAGCCCGCGCGCCAGCAGCGCGCTGTTGCCGCTGACGCTGGCGACTTCGATCCGCTGGCGCAGATAGGTGTCGGGGCCGGTCTTGCGATAGACCCATTCGCCGCCGTTGATGTCGCGCACGATGGCCGCCGTCGGCACGGCGAGGCCCGCTGCCGTGCCCGCCATCGGCAGGGCGACGGCAACCCGCTGGCCGACGCGCCATTTCCGTGCCCGATTGTCGAGGGCGTAGAAAAGATCGACGGTGCCAGCGATCGCGTTGGCCGAAGGCGGTGCCGATACCGGCCGGGCGGATTGCGCCGAGGCCGTTGCCGCACCCAGCGGCCGCACCAACGCGGACCGTGCGCGTTCGATCGCCTGCACGTCCGATCCGAACACCGGCACGCGGACCCACAGGATTGGCTGGCCGGCCATGGCCGCCACGGCGGGACCCAGCAACTGCCGCTGCGCGCGCGCCACCGCGGCGGCGGCGCGCGCCGCCGCCAACGCCGCCTCGGCTTCATCGCGCGCACGCACGCTGCCAGCCTCCTCCTGCACCAGGGCCGTCGCGCGATCCGCGGCAATCGTCGCCAGCCGGAGCTGCGCCGATGCCCGTGCCACCTCGCCATCGGCGAGCGCCTGGGCGGTGGCGATCTGGGCGATGTTGCTGGCGGCGCCGGTCGGCACGCCCGCACCGCCAAGACCCGGCACCACGAGTTCCCCGCCGAGTTCACGATTTCGTGCCGAACTGCTGTCGGTCACCGTGACGGTGCGGATGCCGAGCCGCTGCTGCGCCTCCACCGTGAGTGTCAGGCGCAGCAGGTCGGTCTCGTGCACAACGGCCTCCGCCTTCGAAGGCGGCCTGGCTGGCGTCGGCTTTTCTTCGCTGCAGCCTGCCAGCGAGGCAGCCAGAACGAGCAGCGCTGGAAACCGGAAACGTGAGCCCATCGTCATTGCATAGTCCTGCCGGATGGAGCCCAGCTTCGGCAAACTATACAGAGTCCCGATGTCGGCGAAAGCAGCGATGCCCGGCCACATTGCCAACCCCTCGACACCGAAAGCCGATGTTGCGCATTTAGGGCGCAACGACTCCGCCGATTTCTTGCGAGGCTGCCTTGCCCGACGCTCTCCCCCCCGTTCGTTTCGATCCGGCACGGCTGTTCCGCCAGGCCATGGTAGTGCTGGCCGCGCTGGCGCTCGCCGTCATTGCCTGGCAGCTGACCCAGCTATTGCTGCTGCTGTTTGCGGCCATGCTGGTCGCGCTGATGTTCAACGGCTTTTCCGGCATCCTGCAACGCCGGCTGCGGTTGCCGTTCGGCGTCGCGCTGGCCGTCGCCGTGCTGCTGCCGCTCACCGTCCTCATCGTCATCTTCGGCGTGTTCGGCAATCTGATGGTCGAACAGTTCAGCACGCTCGCCGATCAATTGCCGGCGGCGCTGCGCACCGGCGAGCGCTGGCTGCGCAGCTCCGCCGTCGGCCGCGAAATCCTGAGCACCGTCAACGGCTATGCGCCGGAGGCCGGCACCATCGTCGGCTTCGCCCAGTCGACGCTGGCCAATGTCGGCTCGGCGGCGTCGGCGCTGGCGGTGGTGCTGGTCGGCGGTGTCTATCTGGCCGCCCAGCCGCAGCTCTACATCGGCGGCTTCAAGGCGCTGCTCGGCCCCGGCGACCGGGCGCGCGCCGATCATATCCTCGGCAATCTGCACCGCTCGCTGATCGCCTGGCTGCAGGGCCAGGCCGTCGGCATGGCATTCGTTGCCGCCGGCACCGCCATCGGCCTGTCGATCGTCGGCCTGCCGTCGGCCGTCGCGATCGGGCTCGTCGCCGGCCTGTGCGAATTCGTGCCCTATCTCGGCGTGATCCTGGTCTCGATCCCCGCCGTCGCCATCGGCTTTTCGATGGGGCCCCAGGCCGGCATCGGCACCATCATCGCGCTCGTCGTCGTCCAGCAGCTGCAGGGCAATGTCGTGACACCAATGGCGCAGGGCCGCATCGGGGATCTGCCGCCGGCGCTGACCATCTTCAGCCTGATCGCCGCCGGCTCGCTGGCCGGGCCGATCGGCGTCGTGCTGGCAGTGCCGCTGACCGTCGTCGCCATGGTGCTGGTCAAGGCGATGGCCGGGCTCGATCAACCCGCCCCGGCACCGACCGAGACGAAATCGCTGCCGGAGCCGGGGACCGGGGCTTCCGCCTGAAGGTCGCCGCCGAACCCAAATTGGGTATCAGCGGATCCCCATCTCCGCTGCGCCCGCCTGCAGGCGGCCCTGCGCCGCGGCATCGCCGGCGAACGCCGTCATCGCGCTGTCGCGCGCGGCCTTTGCCGCCGCCATGTCGCCGAGCACGGTGCGCGCCCGCATGAGCCGCAGCCAGCCGGCTTCGTCGCGCGGATTGGCCTTCAGCTTGGCCGCCAGCCCATCGACCATGCCGCGGATCATCGCCTGCTGCGCCTGCGGCGGCATGGCGGCGGCGCTGGCGACCTGATCGGCGTTCGGCCCCGGCATGACGCCAGCGGGGGCGGAGCCCGCCGCCGCGGCCGCGGCGAGCCCCGGCATCGGTTCGGCCGGCACGCCGACGCCGCCGCTCGCCGGCGGCCGGATCGCCGCCAGCCGCGCCGCGACATCGATGCCGGCGCGCTGCGCGGTTTCGGTGATGACGCCGCGCAGCTGCGGCACCCAGGGCGCATCGCCCGGCGATTCGGCGAGCAGCGCCAGCCAATCCTCGACAGCGCCACGCGAATTGCCCGCCTGGTCCTTGGCGACGGCAAGGAAATAGCGGGCGCGGGCATCGGCACCGTCCTGGGCACGCGCCGCGGCAAAGGCGGCTGCCGCCTCCGGCGTCACCCGGCCATCGGCGGCCTGCACCAGCGCCTCGCCCCAGGCCGATTGATAGCCGACGCCATCGGGCTTCAGCTTGACCGCCTTGCCATAGGCAGCCGCGGCATCGGTGAAGCGCTGGGTCTGGAAATAGGACCAGCCGAGCATTCGCCAGCCCTCGGCGTCGCCGGGATTGGCGAGCATCTTCTTCTCGAGCCCGGCGATCAGCTGGACGATCTCGCCCGATGGCGCGCCGCCGGCCGCTGCTCCTGCTCCCGCCGCTGCCGCCGGGGCAGCGGCCGGCGCCACCGCCGGGCTGCGATCACCCAGATCCGGCCGGCCCATGGTCGCGTAAAGCGCGCCGCCGGCCAGCGCGACCAGCGCCGCCAGCCCGACCGCCACGCCCGACAAGGCATTCGCGCCGAGCGGCCGCACGCGGTCCTCCGGAATATGCCCCGCCGCCAGCATCCGCCGCTTGATCTCCAGCCGCAGCGCCTCGGCATCGCCCGGCGCCACCGCACCCGCCGCCAGCTGGACATCGACATCGGCGAGCTGGTCCTTCAGCACCGCGATCGTCGCCGCGCGGGCATCGGCGCGCGCCTCGTGCCGCCGCACCAGCGGAATGGTCAGCCAGGCAGCGGCAACCGCCACCATCAGGGTGAGAATGATCCAGAGCGAGAGCGTCATGCGGTCTTTCTTGCGTTCAGCCTTCGTCGCCGGACAGGCGTGCCAGCGCCGCCGCCTCCTCGGCACTCAGCGGCGCAGCCTCGGCGGGAGCCCCGCCGCGCCGGCGCAGCCATAGCGCCAGCGCCGCACCGCCGCCGGCCAAGAGCACGAACGGCCCCGCCCACAGCGCCCAGGTCGCCGGCTCGACCGGCGGTTTCAGCAGCACGAAATTGCCATAGCGGGCAACGACATAGTCCATCGTCTCGGCGTCGCTGCG
>JAIXZK010000051.1 GCA_027489695.1 Sphingomonadales bacterium | reverse complement strand
TGGCCGGCAATGCTGCCGGTCAAGCCATGCCGGCGGCCGCGCCAGCGGCGGACCCGAATTGCCCGCCGGAGCATGCGGCGATGGGCCATTGCACCCCGAAAACCGCGCCGCCGGCGCCCGCCACCGACCCGAATTGCCCCCCCGAGCACGCCGCGATGGGGCATTGCACACCGAAACCCGCTGCACCTGCGCCCCTGGCCGACCCGGATTGTCCGCCCGAACATGCGGCGATGGGGCATTGCACGCCGAAAAACCCGGCGCCCCGCCCTGGCAGCGCCGTCGTTGCCGGCGGCGACCTGCCTTTTCCGCGCGTCGATTACGGCTTCGGCAGTGTCGATCACGCCGGCATGCGGCACGACGACATCGCGCCGGAAGGCCAGACCGATGCCTCGGGACGCGTTTTCGGCTGGGCGACCGGCGCGCCGCGCGGTGCCCGCGTGCTGTCGGTGCGCGATCTCGTCGCCGCCGAACCGCAGACCGACCTGCGCCCGCCGACGCGCGAGATCGTCGTCAGGGTCGCCGGCAACATGACCCGCTATATCTGGACGCTGAACGGCGCCAAATATGGCGAAGCACCACCCCTGCGCGTCGCGTTCGGCGAGCGGGTCCGCATCACTTTCGTCAATGAATCGATGATGGCGCACCCGATGCACCTGCACGGCATGTTCTTTCAGGTGGAGAATGGCCAGCCGATGGACCGAATGCCGGACAAGAACGTCATCGTCGTGGCGCCGGGCCGCACGCAATCGGTGCTTTTGACCGCCAACGAGGCCGGCGAATGGCCGCTGCACTGCCATCTTCTCTACCATATGGAGAGCGGCATGATGCAGAAGCTGGTGGTGGCGAGCGTCGACAACCCCGATGGCAGCCCGAACGCCGGCGGCCACGCGCATTGATCGCACGATTGGCGATCGCGCTGCTGATGGCGGCGCCGGCGGCCGCCGCCGAACCGATGGCCGGGCATGACCATGATCGCCTGCTCAGCTTCACCCGCGGCCAGGTTGATTACGCCCGCGCCCGCGGCGAGGACATCATCACCTTCGACGGCGAAGGCTGGATCGGTGGCGACACCCACAAATTCTGGTGGAAGACCGAGGGCGACATCGACGGCGGCGCCGTTTCCCGCGCCGAAATCCAGGCGCTCTACAGCCGCAATGTCTGGGCATTCTTCGACATCCAGGCCGGTTTCCGCGGCGATATCGAGCCCGATGGCCGCGGCTATGCCGTCATCGGCGTGCAGGGGCTGGCGCCCTATCTGCTCGACACCGAAGCGCATCTGTTCCTCGGCTTCAAGGGCGACGTCCATATCCGCCTGCGCCAGTCGTTCGACCTGCTGCTGACCAACCGCCTGATCGTGACACCGCAGGTCGAAACCGATCTCTGGCTGACCGATGCGCCAGAACGCCGGGTCCGCGCCGGTTTCTCCCGCCTCGAAGGGGGGGTGCAGGCGCGCTACGAAATCAGCCGCAAATTCGCGCCTTATCTGGCGGTGATGTACGACGCCGCCGTCGGCCCGACCGCAACGCTGGCTCGCGCCGAAGGCCGCGATCCCGGCGGCTGGCGAGTGAGTGTCGGCGTGCGCAGCTGGTTCTGATCGCTATCCCGCCTTCACCTCGCGGAACGGCATGTCGCGGTCGATCTCGGGCTCCTTCGGCAGGCCGAGCACGCGTTCGCCGATGATGTTGCGCTGGATCTGGTCGGTGCCGCCGCCGATCGAAGTGAAATAGGCATTCAGAGTCAGGAAATTGGCGTCCTCGGCCCGCGGATGGTCGGGGCCTTCGAGCAGGCTGTGCGGCCCGAGCAGCTTCGATCGCAGTGCCGCCTCCGAATGCAGGATGCGCGACATGGCAAGCTTGCCCAAGGACATGATCGGCGAGCTGTTGCCCTGCGCCATGTCGGCCTTGGCCCGCGCGTTGTTGAGGCGATTGAGGATCTTCCACGCCGTCACCCGGGCGACTTCCTGGCGCACCACCGGATCTTCCAGCATGCCGGCCTCGCGCGCCAGCTCGACCAGCGCCGAATCGCCCTTCGGCCCGGCCTTGCCACTGCGGGGCCCGCGCGCCGCATCGCCCATGACGCTGCGTTCATAGGCCAGCGCCGTCATCAGCACCTGCCAGCCATCGCCCGGCTTGCCGAGCATGTTGGCGGCGGGCACGCGCGCATCGGTGATGAACACCTCGTTGAAATGCGCTTCGTCGGTGATCTGGCGCAGCGGGCGAACGTCGATGCCCGGCTGCTTCATCGGCAGGAAGAAGAAGCTCAGCCCCTTGTGCTTGGGCACGTCCCAGTCGGTGCGGCAGATCAGCATGCCGTAATCGGCTTCGGCGGCGCCGGAGGTCCAGACCTTCTGGCCGTTGATCACATAATCGTCGCCATCGCGCTCGGCCCGGGTGCGCACGCCGGCGAGATCGGAGCCGGCGCCGGGCTCGGAATAGAGCAGGCACATGCCGACCCGGCCGGTGAGCAGCAGCGGCACGATGTGCGAGCGGAATTCCGGCTGGGCGTGCGCCGCCGCGGTGTTGGCCCAGAGGTTCGATCGGTCCTGTCCGGCG
>JAIXZK010000084.1 GCA_027489695.1 Sphingomonadales bacterium | reverse complement strand
TGGCTCCGTCACCTTGAAAGCGCGTTCGTCGCCGGGCGTGATGGCGATGCGCAGCCCGGCCGCCAGTGCGATGCCGACTTCATCGGTGGCGCCCGGTGCCGCGGCGCGGTGCGCGGCAAGCAGGGCGGAGGTGCGGAAGGCCTGGGGGGTCTGGACGCGCCACAGCCCTTCACGATCGACCGCGCCATCGAAGTGGCCGCCGCCGCGGCGCAGCGAATCGATGACGGGCAGGGCCGGGCAGGCGCCGTCGTTGGCGGCATCGTCGAAGGCAGCGAGTAGCGCGTCGAGCAGGGCAGGGGGCACGAAAGCCCGCGCCGCATCGTGCACAAGGACGATTTCGGGCGGGTTCTCGCCCAGCGCTTCCAGCCCGCGCAGGGCCGATTCCTGCCGCGTCGCGCCGCCGGCGACGGGCTCGCCAAGGCCGAGATCGCCAACCGCGGCATCGTACAGCGCGCGGTCGTCGGGATTGATGACGATGGTGATGCCGCCGATGCCGGGATGGCCCCGCAGCGCCAGCACGGCATGGCGCAGCAGCGGCACGCCGCCGACTTCGCGATATTGCTTGGGGATGCCGCCACCGGCGCGGATCCCCTTGCCGGCGGCGACGATGATGGCGTGGGTGCGGGTCATCGCCGCTCCCTAGGCAGTTCGGCAGGCGGTGCAAAGCGCCGCAATTCTTCTCCCATCCCGCACGCGGGGGGGAGGCAATTGCCCCGGCGCTTGTCGCCCCCCGCCAAAACCGATATGGCGCGTGCCTGTTTTTGAGGCATCCTCCCCTGCTCAAGCCCCTCGCCATCGGTCCGGTCACCATCGCGACGCCGGTCATCCTGGCGCCGATGACCGGCGTTACCGACCGGCCGTTCCGCGTGCTGGTCAAGCGCTTCGGCGCCGGGCTGACCGTGACCGAGATGATCGCATCGGAAGCGATGATCCGCGAGACGCGCCAGTCGCTGCAGAAGGCCGCCTGGGATGCCAGCGAGGAGCCGGTCTCGATGCAGCTCGCCGGCTGCGATCCCGATCGCATGGCGGAAGCTGCGAAATTGAACGAGGGCATGGGCGCGGCCATCATCGATATCAACATGGGCTGCCCGGTGAAGAAGGTCGTCGGCGGCCATGCCGGATCGGCGCTGATGCGCGAGCCCGACCGCGCCCGCCGCCTGATCGAGGCGACGGTGAAGGCGGTGAAAGTCCCCGTCACCTTGAAGATGCGCATGGGCTGGGACCATGCCAGCCTCAACGCTCCCGAACTGGCGCGTGTTGCCGAGGATCTGGGCATCCAGCTGATCACCGTGCATGGCCGCACGCGCTGCCAGATGTATTCGGGCAGCGCCGATTGGGCCTTCATCCGCCGCGTGAAAGATGCCGTCAAAGTACCTGTAATCGTGAATGGCGATATCTGCTCGATCGACGATGCCCGCAGCGCGCTGGCGCAGTCGGGCGCCGATGGTGTGATGATCGGCCGCGGCGCCTATGGCCGGCCCTGGCTGATCGCCCAGGTAATGGCGGCGCTCACCGATCGGCCGGTGCCGGCGGATCCGACGCTCGCGCAGCAGCACGCGCTGGTGCGCGAACATTATGCGATGATGATGGAATTGTACGGCGATCTGACCGGGGTCAATCTCGCCCGCAAGCATCTCGGCTGGTACACCAAGGGGCTGCACGACAGCGCGCAATTCCGCAACGCCGTCAACCAGATCGCCGATCCGGCGACGGTGCTCGACATGATCGACCGCTTCTATGATCGGGTGCAGGCGCTTCCCACCGACGCCGAAGCGGACGCCGGCGCCTCGGCACTCGCCGCTTGATGGCCGGCGCCGCCGAACTTCTTGCCGGTCTTGCCGTCCCGGCGGTGCTGGTCGCCCCCGATACCTCCCTGCTGGTCGCCAATCTCGCCGCCGAGAATTTCCTCAACGCCAGCCAGCAGGCGCTGGCCGAGCGCGGCTGGAGCGCGGCCTTCGGCCCCGATTCGATCGTCGAGGGGCTGGTGGCGCGCGCCCGGCGCGAAGGGGGCGGGTGCGCTGCCTTTGACGTGACCCTGGCCTTTCCCGGCGGCCGCCATGCTCGCGCCGATGTGCTGGTCTCGCCGGTGGGGGAGGCGCCCGACTGGCTGACCGTCGCCTTCCAGACGCGGTCGGTGGCGACGCTGGTCGATCGCCAGGTGGTGCAGCAGGGCGCGGCGCGCTCGGCGGTCGGCGTTGCCGCCATGCTGGCGCACGAGATCAAGAATCCGCTGTCCGGCATCCGCGGCGCGGCGCAGCTGCTGCGTGCCAGCCAGAGCGAGGAAGGCCAGGAGCTGACCGACCTGATCGTCGCCGAGGTCGACCGCATCGCCAAGCTCGTCGACCGCATGGAAAGCTTCACCGACACAAGGCCGCTCCGCTTGCGGCCGGAGAATATCCATGAAGTGCTCGGCCATGTCCGCCGCGTCGCCGAGCAGGGGTTTGCCCAGGGCATCCGCATCGTCGAACGCTATGATCCGTCGCTGCCGCTGGTTGCGGCCAATCGCGACGCCCTGGTGCAAGTCTTCCTGAATCTGTTGAAGAACGCCGCCGAAGCCACAGGCAAGAATGGCAAAATCCGCATCACCACGGCGTTTCGTCCGGGACTGAAGGTGCGCGCCGGCGGGCGCGGCGCGGCGGTCTCCCTGCCGCTCGAAGTGCGCGTCATCGATGATGGCCCCGGCATTCCCGCCGATCTTGGCGACCATGTCTTCGAACCCTTTGTCAGCAGCAAGCGCGGCGGTTCCGGGCTCGGCCTGGCGCTGGTTGCCAAGATCGTCGCCGATCATGGCGGGCTGGTCGAATATGAACGCATCGGCGATCCCGGCGAAACGGTGTTCCGCGTCCTGCTGCCCATCACCCACGAACCCCGCGCGAAGGACCCGCGATGAGCGCCACCGTGATCGTCGCCGATGACGATGCCGCCATCCGGACCGTCTTGCGCCAGGCGCTCAGCCGCGCCGGTTTCCAGGTCAAGCTGACCGATACCGCCGCCGGGCTGCTCAAGCTCGTTGCCGATGGCCAGGGCGATGTCGTGGTCAGCGATGTCATCCTGCCCGATGGCGACGGGCTGGAAACGGTTCCGAAGCTGCTGGCGCTGCGTCCGGGGCTGCGCATCATCGTCATTTCGGCGCAGAATACCCTGTCGACGGCGGTGCGCGCCACCGAACAGGGGGCGTTCGACTATCTGCCCAAGCCGTTCGATCTCGACGAACTGGTGCGCGCCGTCACCGCGGCGCTGGCCGACAGCGGCGATTCCGATACGCCCGAGCTGGGCGACGATTCCCCGCTGATCGGCCGGTCGCCCGCGATGCAGGACGTCTATCGCATCATCGCGCGCGTCGTGCCCAACGACCTGACGGTGATGATCCTGGGCGAAAGCGGCACCGGCAAGGAACTGGTGG
The DNA here is from genome assembly GCA_027489695.1 of Sphingomonadales bacterium. Lineage (GTDB taxonomy): Bacteria > Pseudomonadota > Alphaproteobacteria > Sphingomonadales > Sphingomonadaceae > Sandarakinorhabdus. The sequence continues at coordinate 11,104 of JAIXZK010000084.1, read as the reverse complement.
CGCGCGCCATCCATGATCTCGGCGCCCGCCGCCGCAAGCCGTTCATCGCGCTCAACATGGCCGCCATCCCGCGCGAGCTGATCGAAAGCGAATTGTTCGGGCATGAACGCGGCGCCTTCACCGGCGCCGCGGCGCGCACCGCCGGCAAGTTCGAACAGGCACAGGGCGGCACGCTGTTCCTCGACGAAATCGGCGACATGCCGCTGGAAGCGCAGACGCGGCTGCTGCGGGTGCTGCAATCGGGCGAGTTCACTACCGTCGGCGGCGTTCGCAGCCAGCATGCCGATGTGCGCATCGTCTCGGCGACCAACCAGGATCTGAAGACGCTGACCGAGGCCGGGCGCTTCCGCGAGGATCTTTACTACCGCCTCAACGTCGTGCCGCTCAGCCTGCCGCCGCTGCGCGCCCGGGCCGAGGATGTGCCGGTGCTGTCGCGGCATTTTCTCGATCGCGCCGCCGCCGAAGGCCTGCCGCGCAAGTCGCTCGATCCCGGCGCCCTGGCGGCGCTGGCGGCGCACAATTGGCCGGGCAATGTCCGCGAGCTCGAGAATCTGATGCGTCGGCTGGCGGTGCTGGAACGTGGCGACGTCATCGGCGCCGCAGCCGTGGAGGCGGTGATCGGCCAGGCCAGCCGTCCGGCGGCACCGCAATCGGACTTGCCCGAAAGCCTCGGCGCTGCCGCCGCCCAGCATATCGGCCGCTATTTCAGCAGCTTCGGCCCGGCGCTGCCGCCCGATGGCGTCTACGATCGCCTGCTCGCCGAAGTTGAAAAGCCGCTCATCCTTGCCTGCCTGGAAGCCACTGGCGGCAACCAGCTGAAGGCCGCCAAGCTGCTCGGGATCAATCGCAACACCCTGCGCCGCAAGCTCGACGACCTGGCGATCAACGTCGAGGCGACGCGGCGCTGAGCGGCGTGGAAGCGGTCTGGGGCTGAAGGCCGAAGCCGCCGACGGCGATCCTTCCTCGCCTGAAAAGCCGAACCTCGCCGGATTGGGCGCCGCGATCGCCGCAAATCGGCAGCGTCTGTCTCATTCACGCCACGCACTGTGTTTGCCGCGCCACGATGTTGGGCTATTGTCATCGGAATGTCAGCGTCCGCGTCCCAGACCGTGCGTCCCTTGCACCGCCCCCTGCACCGGCGCTGGCGGCGGTTTCGGCGTCGCCTGAGCAACTGGGTCAATCGCTCCGATCTTTATCCGCGGCTCGAAATCGGCGCCGTGTTGCTGACCCTGGTGCTCGGCTGGTCGAGCTATGCGCTGCTGACCGGGCAGACGGCACCGGCCAGCGGCGTCGCGCCGGAGCTGGTGACGGCGCTGGTCGTCGCCAATCTGCTGCCGCTGATGACGCTGGTGGTGCTGATCGCCCGCCGCATCGCGATATTGCTCGCCAATCGTCGCCGCGGTCTCGCCGGGGCGCACATGCACGTCCGGCTGGTGGCGCTGTTCGCCGGCATCGCTGCGGTGCCGGCGCTGCTGGTGGTGATCTTCGCGTCGCTGCTGTTCCAGTTCGGTGTCAATTTCTGGTTTTCGGATCGGGTGAAGACCATCCTCGATGGCTCTAACCAGGTCGCCCAGGCCTATGTCGAGGAAAACCGCCAGCGCGTTGCCGATGACATCATCGCCATGTCGAGCGACGTCACCAATTATTCGCGCGATTTCGGCGCCGGCACCCGGCTGTTTGCGCGCGGCCTGCAGTTCCAGGTGGCGGCGCGCAACCTGTCCGAGGCGATGGTCTTCAGCCGCGATACGGCCACTGGCCGGCCGCAGCCACTGGCGGTCAGCGGCATCGCCCCGGTCGATGTGGCAAAGCGGCTGGCGGCGATCGATGTCGCCAGCGCCCGCGCCGGCACGGCCGAAGTCGCGGCGCGCGGGCAGGACCGGATCGAGGCGGTGCTGGCGATGGCCGATGGCCGCTATCTCTATATCAGCCGCAAGGTCGATCCCGCGGTCCTGGCGCGCGCGGCGCGCGCCGCCGGGGCGCTCGATGAATATCGCTCGCTGATCGAGCGCTCGCGCGTGATGCAGCTGCGCTTCAACCTGGTGCTGATGGCGGTATCGCTGGTGACGCTGGCGGTGGCGATGTGGTTCGCGCTGGCGCTCGCCAACCGGCTGGTGGCGCCGGTGGCGCGGCTGGCGCAGGCGGCGCAGCGCGTCGGCGACGGTGACCTTGATGTCCGCGTGCCGCAACGCGCCGGCAGCAATGACGAGATCGCGACGCTCACCCGTGCCTTCAACCGCATGACCGGGCAGCTGAAGGCGCAGCAGGCGGACCTGATCGGCGCCAATGCCCAGCTGGACGGCCGCCGCCAGTTCACCGAGGCGGTGCTGTCCGGCGTGTCGGCCGGCGTGCTGTCGATCGCCGGCGATGGCAGTATCCGCGCTGCCAACCGATCGGCCGCGGTGCTGCTGGAAAGCGCCGAAAGCGAGCTGGTCGGCGCGTCGCTGAAATCGGAAGTGCCGGCGCTGGCGGCGCTGCTCGACGAAGCGGCGCTGAGCGGCGACGCCTCGGGCCAGGTGCGCATCGTGCGCGGGCCGGAAACCCAGACGCTTTCGGTGCGCATCGCCGGCGCCGGCGGGGAGGGCGGCTATGTGCTGACCTTCGACGACATCACCGCCCAGCTTGCCGACCAGCGCCGCGCCGCCTGGGCCGATGTCGCGCGCCGCATCGCGCACGAGATCAAGAACCCGCTGACGCCGATCCAGCTCGCCGCCGAACGGCTGCAGCGCAAGTTCGGCCGCCAGGTGACCGAGGATGCCGAGACCTTCTCGACCCTGACCGGCACGATCGTCCGCCAGGTCGGCGACCTCCGGCGCATGGTCGATGAGTTTTCGGATTTTGCCAGGCTGCCGCGGCCGGTGTTCGCGCCGGAAAGCCTTGATCGCATCGTGGCGCAAGCGCTGGTGCTGCAGGAAGTCGCCTATCCGGCGATCCGCTTCGTCGCCGCCGGCAGCGCCGAACCCTTGGTCTGCGATCGCCAGCAGCTGGCCCGCGCCGTCACCAACCTTGTCAAGAACGCCGCCGAGGCAGTGGGCGCGCGCCTCGACCGCGATGCCGTCACCGGTGGGGCCCCGCGGCCCGGCGAAGTCGTCGTCGAAATCGCCGATGGCGAGGATCATGTCGTGCTGACCGTCACCGACAATGGCTGCGGCCTGCCGACGGAAGGGCGCGACCGGCTGACCGAACCCTATGTGACGACGCGGGCGCGCGGCACCGGGCTCGGCCTCGCCATCGTCAAGAAGATCGTCGAGGATCACGGCGGCAGCCTCGAACTCTCCGATGCCCCGGGCGGCGGCGCCCGCGCGCGCGTCCGGCTCAGCCGCGCCATGGCGACGCTCGCCGAACCCAATCACGATGCCGGCGACAGTCCGGCGCAGCTCAGGATGACCGGCTGATGGCCCTCGATATCCTTGTCGTCGACGATGAAGCCGATATTCGCGACCTTATCGCCGGCGTGCTTGGCGACGAAGGCTATGGCACCCGCACCGCCGGGGACAGCGATGGCGCGCTCGCCGCGCTGGCCGAACGGCGGCCGTCGCTGGTGGTGCTCGATGTCTGGCTGCAGGGCTCGCGGCTCGACGGCATCGAACTGCTCGACGAGATCAAGCGGCGCGAGCCGACCCTGCCGGTGATCGTCATTTCCGGCCATGGCAATATCGAAACCGCCGTCGCCGCCATCAAGCGCGGCGCCTATGACTTCATCGAAAAGCCGTTCCAGGCCGAACAATTGCTGCTGGTCGTGCGCCGCGCCACCGAAACCGAGCGGCTGAAGCGCGAATATGAAGCGCTGAAGGAACGCGTCGGCTTCGATACCGAATTGACCGGTTCCTCGCCGCAGATCAACGCCGTGCGCGCCACGCTGAAGCGCGTCGCCGCCACCGGCAGTCGGGTACTGATCTCGGGGCCGGCGGGATCGGGCAAGGAAGTCGCGGCGCGGCTGCTGCACCAGTGGAGCCCGCGCGCCGGGGCGCCGTTCGTCGTCGTCTCGGCAGCGCGGATGACGCCCGAACATGTCGAGGAAGCGCTGTTCGGTGCGGAGGAGGGCGGCCATCTCGTTCGCTCCGGCCTGTTCGAACAGGCGCATGGCGGCACGCTGTTCCTCGACGATGTCGCCGACATGCCGATGCCGACCCAGGCCAAGATCCTGCGCGTGCTGACCGAGCAGATCTTCCAGCGCGTCGGCGGTTCGCGCTGGGTGCGCGTCGATGTGCGGGTGATCAGCGCCACCTCGCGCGATCTGGTCGCCGAAATCGCCGGCGGCCGCTTCCGCGAGGATCTCTATTACCGCCTCAACGTCGTGCCGGTGCGGTTGCCGGCGCTGGCCGAACGCCGCGAGGATGTCGGCGAACTCGTGCAATATTTCCTCGCCCGCTATTCCGCCGAGCGCCGGGTGGCGCCGCCCAGCCTGACCGAGGACGCCATCGCCGCGCTGCAGACCTATGACTGGCCGGGCAATGTCCGCCAGCTGCGCAATGTCGTCGAACGCACCCTGATCCTGGCGCCCGCCGAGCGGATGGAGCAGATCGACATCGACATGCTGCCGCCCGAGATCACCGCCGAGCCGGCGCGGCTGGTGCCGGCCCATGCAGTGCGATCGATCATGGGAACGCCGCTGCGCGAAGCCCGCGAAGCCTTCGAGCGCGAATATCTGCGCGCCCAGATCCGGCGCTTTTCGGGAAATATCTCCAAAACGGCTGCTTTTATCGGGATGGAGCGATCCGCCCTGCATCGCAAGCTGAAGGCGCTCGGCCTCGGCGACGCCGCCACCGATGGCGATGGCGAGGGGCTGGCCTGACCCGCCGACAGGACCGAATCAACGCGGCGCGGCCCCGGATCGCGTCGAACTTGCAACAGCAGCCCGCCGCCGGCCATTGAGGTTCGTGCTGCATCGCACTAACTATCGGGTGCGGCTCGCATCCCGGGCCGCGGCCGGCGCCGGGCAACGAGGCGACAGGCGGACGTAAGCGCCTGGCAAGTAGATCGGGAAACGAGGCAAACGCCCATGGCCGACAAGTCCAACAATCTTCAGGATGTGTTCCTGAACACGGTTCGCAAGACCAAGACGCCGGTGACCATGTTCCTGGTCAACGGAGTCAAGCTCCAGGGCATCATCACCTGGTTCGACAATTTCTCGGTGCTGCTGCGCCGCGACGGCCATAGCCAGCTGGTTTACAAGCACGCCATTTCGACGGTGATGCCGGTGCAGCCGGTGCAGCTGTTCGATGCCGAGAAGCTGGAAGAGAGCGACGCCGATTGACGACTGATACCAGCCCCGAAGGGCAGGGGTTCGACGCTGGCCGCGGCATCCGCTTCGGCGCGCCAGCGCTTGTCGTGCTGCCGGTGCGCGACGACGCCAACGAGAAATCGCTGCGCTCGCCCGAGGCGCGACTGGCCGAAGCCGCCGGCCTGGCGCGTGCCATTTCGCTCGATGTCGTCCATCAGGAGGCGATCCGGCTGCGCATCGTCAGCGCGTCGAGCCTGTTCGGCAAGGGCCAGATCGAGCGCCTCGCCGCCACTGCCGCGGCGCATGAGGCGGAGCTGGTCGTCGTCGATGGCGTCGTCAGCCCGATCCAGCAGCGCAACCTTGAAAAGCAGCTGAAGGCCAAGGTCATCGACCGCACCGGCCTCATTCTCGAAATCTTCGGCGAGCGCGCCTCCACCCGCGAAGGCACGCTGCAGGTCGAACTCGCGCATCTGCAATATCAGGCCAGCCGCCTCGTCCGCTCCTGGACCCACCTCGAGCGCCAGCGCGGCGGCTTCGGCTTCCTCGGCGGCCCGGGCGAATCGCAGATCGAGACCGACCGCCGGTTGATCCGCGACCGCATCAGCCGGTTGAAGAAAGAACTGGAGGAAGTGCGCCGCACCCGCGGCCTGCACCGGCGCCAGCGCCAGAAGGCGCCCTGGCCGGTGGTGGCGCTGGTCGGCTATACCAACGCCGGCAAGTCGACGCTGTTCAACCGGCTGACCGGCGCCGATGTCTTCGCCCAGGACCTGCTGTTCGCCACCCTCGATCCGACGATGCGGGCGATCACCCTGCCGGGCATCGACAAGGTCGTGCTGTCAGACACCGTCGGTTTCGTTTCCGATCTGCCGACACAGCTGGTCGCGGCCTTCCGCGCGACGCTGGAAGAAGTGCTGGAGGCCGATCTGATCGTCCATGTCCGCGATGTCGCGCATCCGGACAGCGACGCCCAGGCCGCGGACGTGATGGGCGTGCTCGCCAGCCTCGGCATCGCCGAAACCGCGCCGCTGCTGACCGTGCTCAACAAGATCGACGCAATCGAGCCCGAAGCCCGCGCCGCCCTGCTCGACCGCGGCGATGCGACAACGGTGCCGGTATCGGCGCTGGGCGGGGAAGGGGTGCCGGAACTGCGCCAGCGCATCGCCGATCTGCTGCGCGGCGGCGCCCGTGTCCATGCCATCCGCCTCGCCGCCGGCGACGGCCGCCGCCTGGCCTGGCTGCACGAACATGGCGACGTGATTGCCCGCGATGTCGACGAACATGGCCTCGCGCTGCAGGTCCGGTTGAGCGACGCCGACCGGGCGCGGTTTTCGGCGCTGTAGCGCTATCGGCCGCAGGTGCCCGGCGTCAGCCGAGCTTGACCCGCTGCCAGAGCGCTTCCTGGGCGGCCAGCGGCTGCGTCGCAAAGTCCGGATCGAGCGCTTCCATCGCCCGAAACCGCCGCTCGAACTTGGCATTGCCGGCGCGCAGCGCGTCCTCGGCATCGATGCCGTGATGGCGCAGCAGATTGACCACGGCGAACAGCAGGTCGCCAGCCTCCTCGGCGCGGTGATCGGGGCTGGTGGCGGCGTCGAGCTCGGCCAGTTCCTCGACGACCTTGGCGCGCACATCGGCGACATCGTCCCAATCGAAACCGACCCGCGCGGCGCGCGACTGGAGTTTTTCGGCGCGCATCAGCGCGGGCAGGGCGCTTGCCACGCCGTCCAGCGCCGATGCCGGCCGATCCGGCGAGCCGGCGGCGGCGCGCTCGGCCGCCTTGATCGCCTCCCAATTGGCCTTCACCGTCCGTGCATCGGCGGCAATCACATCCCCGAAGATGTGCGGGTGGCGCCGCTCCAGCTTTTCGCAGATGGCAGCGACGACATCGGAGAAGCCGAACTGACCGGCTTCTTCCGCCATGCGGGCGTGAAAAACGACCTGAAATAGCAGGTCGCCGAGCTCGCCCTTGAGGTCGGCCATGTCGCCGCGCGCAATGGCATCGGCGACTTCATAGGCCTCCTCGATCGTATAGGGCGCGATACTGGCAAAATCCTGGGCCAGATCCCAGGGGCAGCCATTGTCGCGGTTCCGCAGGCGGGCCATGACAGCGAGAAGGCGGGCAATGTCGGACATGATCCCTGATTGCCCGATCGCATTGCCGCTGTCACGACGCCTGTCGTGGTTGCCAGGTCGGCGGCATGGCAAAGGGGGCAGGAATGAGCGCAGAGGCAATGACGGCGCTGTTCGCGCGCGGCACTTCGGTCGCGGCGCGGCTGATGGCGCGCCGGCAGACGGTGGCGGTGGCGGAAGGCGCGGCCGGCGGGCTGATCTCGGCGGCGCTGCTGGCGGTGCCCGGCGCGTCCGCCTATTTCCTTGGCGGCGGTGTCATCTACACGCCGCGGGCGCGCCATCGCCTGATGGGGCTGACGCGCGAGGATGTCCGCGGTTTCACCTCGGCCACCGAGCCGTTCGCGGCGTTCATGGCCGACCGGATTCGCACCCAATTGGGAGCCGATTGGGGCATCGCCGAAAGCGGCGCCGCCGGGCCGACCGGCAATCCCTATGGCCATCCCGCCGGCCATGCCGCGATGGCGGTGGCGGGGCCGGTGGCGCTGGTGCAGACGCTCGAAACCGGCGTCAGCGACCGATCCGCCAACATGATCGACTTTGCCGCCGCGGCGCTGATGCTGCTCGAAGCAGCACTGGTGGCGGCAAGCGAAGGGTAACCTTGCCGCCGTCCGCCGGAGGACGCGTCCGCTCAGATCAGCGCCCGCGCCCGGGCAATGGCAACGGCATGGGCGCGATTGCTGGCGCCGAGCAGATCGAAGATCGTCGCGGTGTGCGACTTCACCGTGGCGGGCGAAATTGCCAATAGCGTCGCGATTTCCTTGGTGTTGAGGCCATCGCCGATCGCTCGCAACACGGCGCGCTGGCGCGGAGTCAGCTCAAGGCGCGGGCCCGGCGGCTCCGGCCTGGCGGGCGGCGGCACCATGGGCGCTGCGGCTGGTGGCGCTGGCATCTCGCCGCGCGCCATTGCCAGCGCCGCCAGCCGGGGCGGCAGATAGATGCCGCCGGCCATGACCAGCCGGATCGCCGCCTCCAGCACCGGGCCGCTGACACTTTTCGGCACAAAGCCGGAAATGCCGAGCCCGAGCAGCGTCAGCAGCATTGCATCTTCTTCGGTACCGGTCACCACCAGCAGCGGCGTTGTCGGCGCGGCGGCACGCAGCGCCGTGATGCCTTCGATCGGTGAAGCGCCGGGCATTACCAGATCGGCCAGGATCAGATCCTGCCCCGCCGCCGCCGCTTGCGCCGCGGGGAAATCGCCGACGCGGGTAACTCGCGCCTGCGGCGCGATCATCGCCACCGTGCCGGCGAGCGCTGCCTGCATCAGCACGTGATCATCGGCGATCAGTATGTTCATGCCGCCGGCAACGCCAGGCAGAAGGCGGCGCCGCCACACCAGCGCGGCGACAAGGTGAGGTCGCCGCCGAGCAGCCGGGCACAGCGCCGCGCGCTGCCGAGCCCAAGGCCGAAGCCGCCGGCCGCTGTCGTTTCGCCCTGGGCGAAATCGTCAAACAAGGTCGGCGCCAGCGCCGGCGCGATGCCGACGCCATCGTCGATCACCCAGAGTTCGACCGTCGCCTGCCGCCGCCGCGCCGCCACCAGCACGCGCCGCGCACCGGCATGGCGCAGGGCATTGTCGATCAGGTTCGAAAGCGCGCGCGCCGCCAGATAGCCATCGCCGCGCAGCTGCAAGCGCGAGGGCAGGGCGCGCAAGCTGACGCCGGCATGGCGCGCCGCCGCCGTATGCAGCGCCGCGGCCTCGGCGATCAACGGCCCGGCAGCGAGCGTGGCGATCGCCGGCGCGATGGTGCCGGCCTCGAGCCGCAGATGATCGAGCATCTCGCGCAGCTGGCGCTCGACGGCGGCAAATGCGGTATCGGCATCGCGCGCCGCCACATCGCGCGCCGCCGGACTGGGGCTGCGCCGCGCCTGGTCGGAAAACAAGCGCGCCGCCTGGATCGGCTGGCCAAGATCGTGCCAGGCGGCTGCAATGAAACGGCTTTTCGCCTCGCGTTCGGCGAGCAGCCGGGCCCGCGCGGTTTCCGCATCGAGCAGCGCCCGACGGGTCAGCGTCACCTGCGCCAGCAGCCGGGCGCGCAGCTGCACCATGATCAGCGACAGCAGCCCGACGACCCCGGCAACCAGCAGATGCGGCCAGGAAGGGTGGAGCAGATACCAGGCGATGACACCGAGCGGGATGATCGCCGGCGTCAACCCGGCACGGGTCTCCCGGGGCAATTGCTCGACGCTCGCCATCGCGATGATCGCCGCGGTGGCGACGCAGAAGATGACGACGATCATCCGCATTTCGGTATCGAGCCACGGGAACAGCAGGAAAACCTGGCCGACCGTGCCATAGCTGCCGAAGGCGAGCACGGCATGAACATGGGCATCGACCCTGGCGATATCGCCGGCGGCGGTGGCGGCGCGCAGGCCGGGCAGATGCCAGACCCAGACCAGCAGCAGCGCGCCGACAATGCCCCAGGCGGCGACGCGTACCCACAGGGGTGTGGCGGCGGCGACCTGCCATTGCGCCGCCGCCTCCATGGCGACGACAGCGACCATGCCGAGCGCTTGCGTCGGCACGACGGAGGGGGTGGGGCGCGTCATCGCCGCAGTTTGCGCCGGGCAGCACCCGGCAGGCAACCGGCCATCGGGACTAGTCCCGATGGCCGATGCGGGTGGCGTGGGGCTGTGGAACAATGGACAACACCGGAACCTCCGTCGAGCATCCAATCTCGATAATATATATTATGTATAATTGTGGATGCTTGGCGATTGTCGTTGCGGTCGGTAAGCCATGGCCATGGCCATCCACCCGATCCCCCAGGCCGCCGACCTGTTCGGTGATATCGAAGCCACCCCAAAGGCCCGGCCGCGCGATTATCTGCCCGGCCTGACCGTCGCCGTACTGGCGACGCTCGCCGCGGCCAGCCTCGCCGATCGCTATGGCGCGCCGCTGACGTTGATGGCGCTGCTGATCGGGCTGGCGCTGAACTTCCTGTCGGCCGATCGCCGGCTGACCCCGGGTCTCGGCCTGGCTGCTCGCGAACTGTTGCGCTGGGCGATCGTGCTGGTTGGCGCCCGGGTGACGCTCGCCCAGATCATCGCGATCGGGCCGGAAGCGCTGGCGGCGATCCTCGCCATCGTCGCGCTGACCATCGGCGCCGGCACCATCGCCGCGCGCTGGCTCGGCCTGTCGGCATCGTTCGGCGTGCTCTCCGGCGGTGCCGTCGCCATTTGCGGCGGCTCGGCAGCGATGGCGATCTCGGCAACCCTGGGCGAACGCCGCGTGCCGCAACATTCGCTGACGCTGGTTCTGGTCGGCATTTCGACCGCCAGCAGCCTCGCCATGGTGATCTATCCCGGCATCGGCCATCTGTTCGGCTTCAACGATGCCCAGGCCGGCTTCTTCCTCGGCGCCTCGATCCATGATGTCGCCCAGACCGTCGGCGGCGGCTACAGCTGGTCGCCCGCCGCCGGCGATACCGCGATCGTCGTCAAGCTGGCGCGTGTCGCGCTGCTGGCGCCGGTTCTTGCTGTGATTGCGCTGTTTTTCCCGGCGGAAGGCCGCCGCAGCAAGGTGCCGCTGCTGCCCTGGTTCGTCGCCGGCTTCTTCATCGTCGCGGCGATCAATTCGACCGGCGTGGTGCCGGCGGCGGTTTCGACCGGCGCCGCCGATGTCGCCACCTGGCTGCTCGCCGTCGCGGTGGCGGCGACCGCGATCCGGTCGCCGCTCGGCGAGATCGTCAAGGCGGGTCCGAAGCCCCTGCTCGTCGTGGCAGCCGCATCGCTCGCTTCGCTGTGCCTGGCAGCCGG
>JAIXZK010000211.1 GCA_027489695.1 Sphingomonadales bacterium | reverse complement strand
GCCGTCGGCACCGTGGTCGGCGCCGGCGCCGGCGGCCTGATCGGCAACCAGATCGGCAAGCCGGATGCCGATTGCGCCCATGCCTATGGCTATTACGACCAGCAGGGCAATTGGCATGCGAACAATGTGCGGAGCAGCGATGCACGCGGCTATTTCGATCGCAACGGCACCTGGGTCGATGGTGTTCCCGCCGGCTATTATGACAGCAACGGCCGCTGGGTGGCCCATCGCGATGCCCAGGCCGCCGGATATACCGATGATCGTGGCCAATGGGTGCCGGCTTCGGCGCAGGGCTATTATGATGCGGAGGATCGGTTCCGGCCGGGCATGGCGCCGGGCTATTGGGACAATGGTCGCTGGATTTCCGGCGCCACCAGCGGCCGCTACGATGATCGCGGCCGCTGGATCGCTGGCAGCCCGGGCGGTCGCCAGGGCGCCGATGGCCGCTGGGTCGCCGATCCGCAGCCGGGCTATTGGGACAATGGCCGCTGGGTGCGCGGCGAGGCGCGCGGCTATTATGATGCACGTGGCCGCTGGATCGGCCAGGGCGGCACTCCCGTCACGGTCTATGGTGGCCAGGACCAGGATCGCGGCAATGACTGGCGCGATCGCCAGGCCGAAGGCGCCGCCCCCGGCCATTATGACCGCGACGGCCGCTGGATCGCCGGCTCGTCGATCGGCCATTACGACAGCAACGGCCGCTGGATCGATGGCGACCCCGCCGGCCGCCGCGATGCCCGCGGCAACTGGATCGACGAAGCCCAGCCGGGCTATTGGGACAATGGCCGCTGGCAGCGCGGGGAAACCGTCGGCCGTTATGACGAGCAGGGCCGCTGGATCGCCGACGACGACCGCGACACCCGCCGCCGCGACGTCGCCAGCCGCATCACCATGCTCGACCAGCGCATCGAGCGCGCCATCGCCGATGGCAGCCTGAGCCGCGCCGAAACCGGCTATCTGCGCACCGACCTGCAATCGATCCGCCGCTATGATCGGCAGATGCGCAACCAGCGCGGCCAGCTGAGCCCGCGCAACGAGACCTATCTGCAGTCGCGGCTCGATCGTCTGGGCCAGATGCTGCGCGATTATCGGCGCAGCTGAGGAGAATGAGGGGCCTCCGGCGGCTGGCGCCGGAGGCCCCAGCCGCCGCAGGCAAAACTACGCCTTGGCGCTCGGCCGCGCCGAGGCACGTGCGTGCCAGGCCGCGAGATCGGGGCAATCGTCGGGCCTGGCGAGGCCGATCCAGGCGGCAAAATCGATGCTGGTCAGCAGGCAGATATCGGCCATGCTGAAGTCGTCCGCCAGCCATTCACGGTTGCCGAGCTGGCGATCGAACCAGCGCATCGCCGTCATCGCGGCGGCGCGGTTGCTCTCGCCGAAATCGCGATATTGGGTGAGCAATGACGCGGTGAACGGGTGGGCGTGACGCCAGAACATGCCGACCGGCGTCGTCAGCACGAATTCGACGCGGCGAATCCACTGGTCGATGCCGGCGGCGGCGAAGGCATCGCCGCCGAAAAGCGGCGGTTCGGGGTGCAAGACATCGAGATAGCGGCAGATCGCCACCGATTCGGACAGGCTGCGACCGTCGTCGAGCACCAGCGTCGGCACCTGTCCGACCGGATTGCGGGCCAGATGTTCGGCGGATTTGTGCGCCCGGGCACGCAGATCGACCGGAATTTCGGGCAGATCGATCTGCTTTTCGGCGATAAAGATGCGCACCCGGCGCGGATTTGGCGCCGGATTCGGGGCGCCGTAGAGCTTCATTTGCGCGCGGCGATGAAGCCGCGGATGTCCGCCGACAGCTTGGCGAGGTCCGCCCCGCGCACATACATCATGTGGCCGGACTGGTAATAATGGAACTCCACGCGGTCGGCGGGGAAGCCCGGCCGGGTCAGCGATTGTTCGGCGCCGAAGAACGGCGTGGCGAAATCATAATAGCCCTGGCCGACGAAGATCTTCATGCCGCTGTTCTCGCGCAGCGCGCGGGAGAGATAGGGCGCGACATTGACATAGGTGGTGCCGTCGCGGCCGCCATTCAGCTTCCAGTCCCAGTCGCGCACGCCGCCGATGGTGACGTACTGGCGCTCCGACTTGTAGCCGAGGTCGCTGCGCACATAGGCATTCATCGCCGCCGTATAGCTGGCATCGATGCCGTAGAAGCTCGGATCATTGTCCGGCCCCTCGCCGGCATTGTCATAGTCGATCCCCAGATAGCGCGCATCGAGGCGGCCGACGGTCTGGCCGCGATCGCGCAGCAATTCCTTGTAGAAGCGCTGCGGCGAGACGCGGAGATTGGCGCGTTCGAGATAGGCTTCGGAGAGCCCGGTGAAGCCGGCCAATTGCTTGCGCACCGCGGCGCGCTCCTCGGCACCCAGTGCGTTGCCCTTCAGCAGCGCGGTGATGTAGGGCCCGCGGGCAAATTCACGCGCTGCCTGCAGGAACGCCATCTGGTCGGTGGGCTGCGAAGTCAGTGCCTTGTGATACCAGGCCACTGCCGCCATCGAGGGCAGGGTGACGACGAACTGCATCTCATTGCCCTCGGTTTCGGCCTCGGCGCCGAAATCGAGGATGGTCGAGATGAGGATGACGCCGTTGACCGCGACGTCATTGTAAGTGCCCTCCAGCTCGTTGATCAGCGCCGCCGATCGCGTCGTGCCATAGCTTTCGCCGCCGATATATTTGGGCGCGTTCCAGCGGTTGTTCTCGCTGAGCCACAGCCGGATGAACTCGCTGATCGACTTGGCGTCCTGCGTCACGCCCCAGAAAGTCTTGGGGTCGGTCTTGCCCAGCGCCCGCGAAAAACCGGTGCCGACCGGATCGATGAAGACGATATCGGTAACGTCGAGCAGCGAATCGGGGTTGTCGACGATCGGATAAGGCGGTGCGCCATCGTCCCTGGCATCGGGCAGGCGCACGCGCTTCGGCCCGAAGGCGCCCATGTGCAGCCACAGCGAGCCCGAGCCGGGGCCGCCATTGTAGAGGAAGGTCACCGGCCGGTTGGGGTCGCTGCCGTCCTTGACATAGCTGGTCGAGAAGATGGCGGCGGTGGGCTTGCCGTCCTTGTCCTTGAGATAGGTCTCGCCGGCGGTGGCGGTATAGGCGACTTTCGCGCCGCCGAAGGTGCCGAGGTGCTTGGTCACGACGCGCTGCGGCGGCGGGATGTCGTCGGCCTTCTCGGCCCTGGCCGGCGGCGCCTCCTGGGCGGCGAGCGGCGTTGCGGCGAGGAGCAGGGCGAGAGCGAGGCGGGAGATCATGAAGGCACGGTAGCCGGCGGCAGCGGGGGAGGAAAGAGGGCCAACCCCGGGAAGAACGAGGGCACTATCTCCCTCCCCCTTGTGGGGAGGGCGACTCGGCGTTCTTCACGCCGAGCGGGGTGGGGGTCCTTTTTTGGCTCCCAAAGCCCCCCACCCCGCTCGCGCAAGGGCGCGAGTCGCCCTCCCCGCAGGGGGGGAGGGAGTTGGGTCAGTCCGTCGCCCACTCGCCGCGCCGCCAGCCCTGCGCGCGCAGAAGCACGGTCAAGTCGCCGTGGCGCACGGCGGCATCGGCGGCGGCCGAGGCTTTCGGCTTGGCGTGATAGGCGATGCCGAGGCCGGCGGCTTCCAGCATCGGGATGTCGTTGGCGCCATCGCCGACGCCCAGGCAGGCGTCCAGCGGCACGCCGGCGCCGAGCAAGGTCGCACGCTTGGCGGCGGCATCGACGATCGGGCGGGCGACCGTACCGGCCAGCCGGCCATCGGCAATCTCGAGGACATTGGCATGGACTTCGCCAAAGCCGATGGCGGCAGCGACCGGCCGGGCGAAGGCGGTGAAGCCGCCCGAAATCAGGATGGTGCGCGCGCCGTCGCCCGCCATGGTGCGCACCAGCGTGGCGGCGCCAGGCATCAACCGCACCCGCTCCTCGCGGCAGCGATCGATGACGGTGGCGTCCATGCCCCGCAGCAGCGCCACCCGGGCATCGAGCGCGGCTTCGAAATCGAGTTCACCGCGCATCGCCGCTTCGGTGACGGCGGCAACCTCGGCCTTCAGCCCGGCATAATCGGCGAGTTCGTCGATGCACTCGCACTGGATCATCGTCGAATCCATGTCGGCGATGATCAGGCGCTTGCGGCGCGGCGCGGCGGCCGGCTGGACGATCACATCGACCATCGGCAGTGCCGCCTCCAGCGCGGCGCGCAAGGCGGGCGCGTCGCTGCCGGATACCGCGATATCGAGCGCGTCGCCGGCGTCGATCCAGGCCAGCGGCCCGGGTTCGGCGCCCAGACCACGGATGGCGTCGCTTGCGAGCGCGGCATCCCCCTGCGACAGATGCCCTTCAGCAACGAGCGTGACGATGAACAGACCCATGGTGGCCGTCATTGCAGGGCCGACGGCAAGCGGCAAGTCGGCGCTGGCGCTCGGCCTGGCGCGGGCGCGGCGCGGCACCATCATCAACGCCGATGCCAGCCAGCTCTACGCCGATCTGCGCATCGTTTCGGCGCGGCCGTCGCCCGAGGAGGAAGCCGCGGCGCCGCATCGTCTCTATGGCGTGCTCGATGGCGATGATGTGGCCAGCGCCGCCGGCTGGGCCGCGATGGCCCGCGCGGCCATTGCGGAAACCTTGGCGGAAGGGCGGCTGCCGATCCTGGTCGGCGGCACCGGGCTTTACCTGCGAACGCTGATCGATGGCATCGCGCCGGTGCCCGAGATTCCGCCCGAGGTGCGCGACGCGGTACGGGCGCTGGCCCCGGCCGATGCCGCCGCGGCGCTGGCGCGCGAGGACCCGGCGATGGCGGCGCGATTGAAGCCCGGCGACCGCCAGCGCATCGCCCGGGCGCTGGAAGTGATGCGTGCCAGCGGCCGCTCGCTGCTGGCCTGGCAGGCCGAGCCGGCAGGCGGGATCGCCGCGACGCATGACGTCCGCGCCATGCGAGTCGACCTGCCGCGCGCCGAACTGAATGGGCGTGCCGAGGTCCGGCTGGTGGCGATGGTGGCGGCCGGCGCGCTCGACGAAGTCGCCGCGCTGCTGGCGCGGCGGCTGCCTGCCGATCGCCCGGTGCTGCGCGCGCTGGGCGTGCCCGAATTCACCGCCGTGCTCGCCGGTGACATGACACTGGACGAAGGCATCGCCGCCGCGGCGCTCGCCACCCGCCGCTACCAGAAGCGCCAGCAGACCTGGGGCCGCAACCAGACCGGCGACTGGCCGATTGCCACCGGCCCTGGCGATTGGCCGATCCCGGCCTGAACCGGCCGGTGCCAGCGCGTCGCATATCGCGAGCCGCTTTGCAGATTGCCACGATCCGGATTGCAAAGCGCATCGGAAGCAGCGGCATCCCTCCGCCTTTTCAATGCCTTCGCGGTTGGCACGGCGCTTGCTTCTGATCGCCGCGAGCCAGGCGAGGAAAAGAGATGATCAGGATTTTGGGAGGCATGTTGATGCTGCTGGCGGCGTCGCCGTCGCTGGCGGCCGTCAATGTCATCAACAATGGCAGCTTCGAAGCCGGCCCCGTCGGCTTTGCCGAACTGCCGGGCTGGACCCGGTTGAACACCCCGGACCGGGTGCCATCGAACGACCAGCCGGGCACGGTCATCGCCTATGGCGCCGGGTCGAGCTGGCCGACCGGTGCCTATGGCGAAGCCGTCGCCGCCCCGACCGGCCGCAGCAGCAGCCCCGATGCCGCCGGCGCCAAGGGCTATTATTTCGTCAGCGATTTTTCGAACAACGAGACGATCACGCAGCTGACCCGGCTGAGCCGCGGCAATTACCGCATCGGTTTCGATTATTATCTGCCGCGCAACGGCCTCAACAACCGCAACGATGCCAGCATCTCGGCCACGATCATCGGCGTGCCGGTGGTTTCGGCGCGGATCACCGCCGGCGCCCTGGGGCGGCAATGGCAGACGGTTTCCGGCGTCGCCCATATCGCCGTCAGCGGCTGGTATGACACGAGCTTTGTCTTCTCGGCCTTCGGGCAGCCCGCCAAGGACATCATCATCGATCGGGTGTTCGCGATCGGCACCACTGCCGCCCCCACCACCGAAATCCCGCCGACGCCGGTGGAGGGTGTTCCCGAACCGGAGGTCTGGGCGATGCTGGCGATCGGCTTCGCGATGGTCGGTTCGACGCTGCGCCGCCGCAAGCTCGCCGCCGCCTGATCCCCGGAGAAAGGTTCGCCTCCGGCGGCCGGGGCCCACGGCCCCGGCCGCCGGAGGCTGAAAAATTACTGCGGCAGGGTAACCTGCGCCGTTTCGGCCTTCAGCGTGCCGACCGGCGCGTCGAGCAGTTCGCGCAGGAAGGCGCCCTTGTTGACCGTCGGGGTGTTGCTGTCCCCCGCCGTCGAGCGGATGGCGGGATCATTGCTGTTGGCGCCAGCGCGATCGAGGATCTGCTGTTCGGCGGCGGAGCGCGGCGGCGGCTTCACACCGGGGCCGAACAGCGCTTCCATCGCCGCGGCCTGGGCATCCTGGCCGGCCGGACGCGGCGCGCCGGGACGCGGTGGCACCAGGTTGAAATCCTGCGGCACGACCAGCGGCGCCGAACGGCTGATCGCCAGCTCGTCGGGGCCCTTCTTGCCGGCCAGACCCTTTTTGCCGCAACCCGTCAGCGCCAGGCCGGCAACGGCCAGAATCAGCAGAGCGCTTCTCATCCTTCAATCCTTTCAGGCGCCTTCAGCGCGCGTATCAGCAACCATAGCACACCGAGGGTGATGCCCGCATCGGCAACGTTGAATACCCAGAAGCTGCTCGTCGCCACGAAAAAATGCAGGAAATCGACGACATAGCCGAGGCGGATGCGATCGACGATGTTGCCGAGCGCGCCGCCAAGCACCAGCCCCAGCGCCATCACGTCCTGGCGGCCGCGTTCCTTCAGGATCCAGCCAGCGACGGCGGCGGCGATGGCGCCGGTCAGCCCGACCAGCACCCAGCGTTCAAGATCGCTGCCGGCGCGCAGCAGCCCCATCGAGACGCCGACATTTTCCACATAGGTCAGCCGGAACACCGGCAGCAGTTCGATAAAGCCGCGTTCCGGCAGGCGCACGATGCTGACGATCCAGTATTTCGACAACTGGTCGAGCAGCAGCACGACCGCGGCGAGGCCATAGCCGAGCCGCGCGTTCATCGGGCCAGCCCGGGAAAGATCATGCACGCAACCGACATCGAAAGAAACGCCTAGCTGTTCACCACGGAATCGCAACGCCCACACAGGCCGGTTGCCGCCACGACATCGGGCAGATGCCGCCAGCAGCGCGCGCATTTCTCGTCCGCCACCGCCGCCACCGTCACTGCCTCGCTGGCGCCCTTCACCACGGCGACGCGCCCGACGATCAGCAGCTCGGCGAGATCGACGGTGGAGAGCAGGACGAAGCGGTCCTCGTCGGTCGTCTCGATGGTGACCGCGGCTTCGAGAAAGCTGCCGACGACCTTGTCGCGGCGCAGCACTTCGAGCTTGAGATAGACTTCGTCGCGGACGCTGCGCAGCGCGCCGAAGTGCGCCGCCAGCGCCGGATCGCGCCAGCCGGCCTCGATCGCCGGCCAGTCGGCGAAATGCACCGACTCCGCTTCCGGATAACGATGCCCCCAGGCTTCCTCGGCGGTGAACACCAGCACCGGGGCGAGCCAGCGGGCGAGCGCGTCGAACAGGATATCGAGCAGGCTGCGATAGGCCCGGCGCGCCGGCGACGACGGCGCGTCGCAATAGAGGATATCCTTGCGGACCTCGAAGACGAAGGCCGACAGATCGTTGTTGCAGAAGGCGGCGAGCGTGCCGACCCAGGCATTGAAGTCGAAGTCGTTCGCCGCGCGGCGCAGATCGGCGTCGATTTCGGCGAGGCGGTGCAGCACCCAGCGTTCGAGTTCGGGCATGT
>JAIXZK010000315.1 GCA_027489695.1 Sphingomonadales bacterium | reverse complement strand
CACCGGCCGCCGCATCCCGCTGCCGGCGCTGCGCTACTGGAGCCATGAGCTTCAGGAAGCCTATGCCGATGCCGCCGCCGCCAATGTTCGCCATGACGAAATGAAGGCGAAGGGGCTGCTTTGATCGCGGTGCTGGCGGTTGCTCTGTTCGCGCTTGCGGCTCCGGCAATCGCGGCGCCGCCGTACACCGTCGCGCAAGGCGGCGTGCTGCGCGGACAATTGCCGGCTGGCGCCGATGGCCTCACCCTCGATGGCCGGCCGGTCGCCACCGACGCCGCCGGGCGCTGGATTGTCGGTATCGGCCGCGATGCCGCCGGCGAGGCCTGGCTCGGCTGGTTCGATACCGATGGCGAAACCGGCGAGACCATCGCGATCACGCCCCGCACCTGGGCCATTGAGTCCATCCCCGGCCTGCCCGCCCGCCCGGTCGACAGCGGCTCGGACGCCGAATTCGCCGCCCGCCGCGCGCCGGAACTCGCCCGCATCGCCGCCGTCCGCGCCGCCGCGATCGCCGATCCCGCCGCTGCCGGGACCGGCTGGGCGGAAGCCTTTGTCGCGCCCGCCGCCGGCCCCGTTTCCGGCGTGTTCGGGTCGCAGCGCATCCTCGGCGGCACCCCGCAGAGCCCGCACGCCGGCATCGATCTGGGCGCTCCGGCTGGTGCCCCGGCGCTGGCGCCCGCCGCCGGCATTGTCCGGCTCGCCGGCGGACCCTACACGCTGGAGGGCAATCTGGTGATGATCGATCATGGCGGCGGCGTCGTTTCGGCGCTGCTGCATCTTTCGCGCATCGATGTACTGCCCGGCCAGTTTGTGGCGCGCGGCGAGGCCATCGGCGCCGTCGGTGCCACCGGCCGCGCGACGGGGCCGCATCTGCACTGGGGGGTCACCGTCGCCGGCGTGCGCGTCGATCCCGCCGCCCTGCTGGAGTTGCCCGATGGCCGATGATCCCCGCGCCCTGAACGCCGCCGGCCTGCAGGCCCTGCAAGCCGGCGATGGCGCCCGCGCCGCCACGCTGCTGCGCCGCGCCGCCGATGCCGATCCGGGCGCGGCGCTGCTCTGGTACAATCTGTCGACCGCGCTCGCTGTCACCGGCGACAGCGCCGCCGAGGCCGAGGCGCTGACGCGCGCGCTCGATCTCGAACCCTATCTGCCGCATGCGCTGCTGGCGCGCGGCCGGTTGCACGAGACCGCCGGCGAGGCCGAAGCCGCGGTCGAACATTATCGCCGCCTGCTCGCCGCGGTCGATCCGGCGGCGCCGCAAGGCCCGGGCTTCGCCGCCGGCCTCGCCCATGCCGCCAGGACCGTGGAGGCCCATGCCGATGCGCTCGCCGCGCGGCTCGATGCGGCGCTGGGTACCCATATCGATGCCGCCGATCCGCAGAGCGCGCTGCGCTTCGCCCATTGCGTCGAAATCGGCCTCGGCCGCCGCCAGGTCTATGTCCACCAGCCTTTGGTGCTGCACTATCCCTATCTGCCCGCCGAACAATTCCTCGATCGCCGCCACTTCCCCTGGCTCGCCGAACTGGAGGCAGCGACGCCGGTGATCCGCGCCGAGCTGGAAGGGCTGCTTGCCGAAGGTGGCGCGGGTTTCGCGCCCTATGTCGCCTATCCGCCCGGCACGCCGGTCAACCAATGGGCAACGCTCAACCACAATGACGCCTGGGCGGCGCAGTTCCTGATCAAGCATGGCGAGCCGCAGCCGGCGGTGCGCGCCCGCTGCCCGCAGACAACGGCGCTGCTCGACCGGCTGCCGCTGCTCGATCTGCCCGGCCGCGGCCCGGTGGCGTTCTTCTCGCTGCTGAAGCCGCGCACCCGCATTCCGCCGCACACCGGCGCCACCAACATCCGCACGATCATCCATCTGCCGCTGATCGTGCCGGAGCGCTGCAGCTTTCGCGTCGGCTCCGAAACCCGGGCCTGGGTGGAGGGCGAGGCCTTCGCCTTCGACGACACCATCGAGCATGAGGCGATCAACGATTCGGACCAGCTTCGCGCCGTGCTGATCATCGACACCTGGAACCCGCATCTGTCGACGACCGAGCGCGACCTGCTCCGACACTATGTCGCGGCACTGGCCGCGGCACGGCCGGGCGAGCCGGGATTCGAGCCGAACTGAGCCGTTGCCACCGCCCGGGCGGCAACCCCGGATGTTGCCGCGGCGCAACACTGGCGTTGTGGAATGACCGCCGACACCGGCAAGGACTTTACAGGCCGGTGTCCAATAACGGACATAACACTCTAGGCCTAAGGGCTGAAGCGGTGCGCTGCTGAGGGGCAGGGGTATCGAGGATTGCAGGGCTTTGCCGCATCCGGTGTGAACCGGGGATGGCCGGGCCGGCAATTCGCGACATCGCGCAACCATAACCAAGGTGAAGGATCTGTCTGTGATCGCTGCGAAGACCTCGCTCAACCGGGCTGCCCTGCTGGGCGGCGCCGCGACGTTCGTGCTGGCGCTTGTCGCCCCGACTGCTGTTCTGGCCCAGGCCGCTCCGGCGCAGACTGCTGCCGCCGATGATGTTGCCGCCGAAGACGAAGGCACCATCGTCGTCACCGGCTCGCTGATCAAGAACCCCAATTTGATCTCGGCCGCGCCGGTCACCGTGACCAGCGCCGAAGCCATCCAGCTCAAGGCGTCGAACGTCGCCGAAGAAGTCATCCGCGACATCCCGGGCGTCGTCCCGAGCATCGGTTCGTCGGTCAACAACGGCAACGGCGGCGCCTCGTTCGTCGACCTTCGTGGTATCGGCTCGAACCGCAACATCGTGCTGCTCGACGGCAACCGCATCGCGCCGTCGGGCCTCGTCGGCCGCGTCGACTTGAACAACATTCCGCTCGCCCTGGTGCAGAGCGTCGAGTCGCTGACCGGCGCCGCCGTGACCACCTATGGTGCCGACGCCATCTCGGGTGTCGTCAACTTCGTCACCAAGCAGGATTTCTCGGGCGTTGACCTGCAGATCTCGAACGGCCTGACCGAGCGTGGCGACGGCCGCACCTTCCGCGCCGACCTGACCATCGGCGGCAACTTCGCCGACGGCAAGGGCAACGCGACCCTGTCGCTGGGCTATCAGACCGCCGATCCGGTCTATCAGGGCGCCCGCGACTTCTCGGCCGAGAACGTCGACAGCTTCTCGGGCTTCGTCGGTGGCGGTTCGAACACCTCGGTGCCGACCCGCTTCTCGGGCACGCGCCCGTTCGACACCACCACCGGTCGTCCGAGCATCGACCCGGCGGTCGGCAACGGCAACCTGCAATATGACCCGGCGCTCGGCTATGCGCGTTCGTTCAGCCAGGCCGCCAATGGCCGCGTGATCAACGGCAACGCCTATTCGGCGTTCAACTTCAACCCGTACAATATCTATCAGACGCCGTTCAAGCGCTTCAACATCTTCGCCACCGCGAAGTATGACGTTTCCGATGCGCTGACCTTCTACACCCGCGGCCTGTTCTCGAAGAACCAGGTCAACACGATCATCGCTCCGTCGGGCATTTTCGGCCAGTCGGTCACCATCAACCTCAACAACCCCTTCCTGCCGGTCGGCCTGCGCAACCAGTTCTGCGCCACCAACATCGGCACCAGCACCAACTACATCGCCCGCTTCGACCAGGCGACTTGCGACGCGGCGGCGCTGGCCACCGGCCGTACCGACGCCCGCTACCGTGAAGTCACCTCGGTCGTCGGTCGCCGCAGCGTTGAAGTCGGTCCGCGCATCAGCCAGTTCGGCACGACGATCTTCGATTATCGCGCCGGCCTGAAGGGCAAGCTGACCAACACCATCGACTGGGATGTCAACGGTTCGTACGGCGAAAGCGAGAACGTCCAGACGCTGCAGAACTACGTCTCGGTCTCGCGCGCCCGCAACTCGTTCCTGGTCAACGGCACGCTCGCCAGCCCGTCCTGCCAGAACGGTGGCAGCGATGGTTGCGTCGCCACCAACTGGTTCGGCCCGGCCGGCTCGATCAGCGACGCCGCCGCCAACTATCTGCGCGTTGAATCGACCACGATCAACCGCACCAGCCTCGCCCAGCTGCGCGGCCTGGTCTCGGGTGACTTCGGCGTCTCGCTGCCGACCGCTTCGGACCCGCTGAGCTTCGCCGTCGGCGCCGAATATCGCGACTATTTCGCGTCGCAGCGTTCGGACCTGCTGTCGAAGACCCCGGGTGAACTGGGTGGTGCCGGTGGCGCCGCGCCGGACATCACCGGCGGCTACAATGTCACCGAACTCTATGGCGAAATCATCGCCCCGATCGCCCAGGACAAGCCGTTCTTCCACAACCTGACCATCGAAGCCGGCGCTCGCTATTCGAGCTACACCGTCACCGCGCCGGGCACCCCCAGCTACGACACCTTCACCTGGAAGGCTGGCGGTACCTGGGAATTCGTCGAGGGTTACAAGATCCGCGGCAACTTCTCGAAGGCCGTCCGCGCCCCGAACATCAGCGAACTGTTCTCGCCGCAGAACACCGGCCTGACCAACCTGGCCAGTGACCCCTGCGCCGGCCAGGCGCCGGTCGGCAACGCCACGCTGCGCCAGATCTGTATCAACCAGGGCGCTCCGGCCAACACCATCGGCCTCATCACCCAGCCGACTGCCGGCCAGGCCAACCTGACCACCGGTGGCAACCTCGGCCTCAAGCCGGAAACCGCCTTCACCTGGACCGTCGGCGCGGTGCTGATCCCGCCGCAGATCCCCGGCCTGACCCTGACCGTCGACTATTACAACATCCGCGTGAAGGATGCCGTGTCGTCGCCGACCTCGGGTGACATCATCAATGCCTGCTTCGGCGGCACGCTCGACGTCAACAACCCGGCTTGCGCCCAGATCCAGCGCAACCCGGCGCTCGGCACCCTGGACGGCGATCCGGCCACCACCCGCGGCCTGCTCGCCAACCTGTCGAACCTCGGCGACATCCGCACGGATGGTGTCGATGTCAGCGCCGCTTACTCGCGTGACATCGGCTTCGCGAAGCTCGGTCTGCAGGCCAACATGAACTGGACCTTCAGCCAGACCTTCAACGCCAACGTCACCGCCCCCGGCGGCGGCACCTTCCGCGAGTGCGTCGGCTTCTACTCGGCCGACTGTTCGTTCACCGGGTCGCTGCAGCCGAAGTTCCAGTCGTCGTTCCGCACCACGCTGGGCTTTGACTGGGTTGATGTCTCGCTGCTGTGGCGCCACATCTCGGGCTTCAACGAAGAGCCGGGCACCGGCGCCTTCGTCGGCACCCTCACCGGCAACGGCTTCCTGGTCG
This sequence comes from Sphingomonadales bacterium, assembly GCA_027489695.1. GTDB lineage: Bacteria > Pseudomonadota > Alphaproteobacteria > Sphingomonadales > Sphingomonadaceae > Sandarakinorhabdus. The sequence continues at coordinate 295 of JAIXZK010000315.1, read as the reverse complement.
GTCAGAACGTCGATTTCACCAAGATCCCGGCCTATGACTACCTCGACCTGTCGGCGCGCTTCCACGCCAACGAGCACGTGACCGTGATCTTCACCGTCACCAACCTGACCGATCGCGACCCGCCGCTCGTCGGCGCCACCGTCGGCTCGACCTCGTTCAACAGCGGCAACACCTATCCGTCGACCTACACGGCGCTCGGTCGCCGCTACAACATGCAGATCAACGTCCGCTTCTAAGCGGTTCGCCAGTCCGCAACGCCGAGGGGCGGGTCGCAAGACCCGCCCCTTTTCGTTTG
>JAIXZK010000272.1 GCA_027489695.1 Sphingomonadales bacterium | reverse complement strand
TCGGCGGCACCGCCTATGCCGGCGAGATGAAGAAGTCGGTCTTCTCGATCCTCAACTATCTGCTGCCGCTGAAGGGCGTCATGCCGATGCACTGCTCCGCCAACATCGGGCCGCATGGCGATACCGCGGTGTTCTTCGGCCTGTCGGGCACCGGCAAGACGACGCTCAGCGCCGATGCCAGCCGCACGCTGATCGGTGATGACGAGCATGGCTGGTCCGACACCGCGGTCTTCAACTTCGAAGGCGGCTGCTACGCCAAGATGATTCGCCTCAGCGCCGAAGCCGAGCCGGAAATCTATGCGACGACGCAGCGCTTCGGCACCGTGCTCGAAAATGTCGTCATCGATCCCGTCACCCGCGAGATCGACCTCGACGACAACCGCCTCGCCGAGAACAGCCGCGGCAGCTATCCGATCGACTTCATCCCCAACGCCAGCGCCGACAACCTCGGCCCGGTGCCGCAGAACATCATCATGCTGACCGCCGACGCCTTCGGCATCCTGCCGCCGATCAGCAAGCTGACGCCGGACCAGGCGATGTATCACTTCCTGTCGGGCTATACCGCCCGCGTCGCCGGCACCGAAATCGGCGTCACCGAACCCGATGCGACCTTCTCGACCTGCTTCGGCGCGCCGTTCATGCCGCGCCACCCGTCGGTCTATGGCAATCTGCTGAAGGAACGCATCGCCAAGGGCGGTGTCGACGTCTGGCTGGTCAACACCGGCTGGACCGGCGGCGGCGCCGGCACCGGCGGCACCGGCACGCGCATGCCGATCAAGGTGACGCGCGCGCTGCTGAACGCCGCACTCGACGGCAGCCTGAAGACCGCCACGTTCCGCACCGACGAGAATTTCGGCTTCGCCGTGCCCGTCGCCGTGCCGGGCATCGATGCGACGATCCTCAACCCGCGCGAGACCTGGGCCGACAAGGCCGCCTATGACGCCAAGGCCAAGGCGCTGGTCGGCATGTTCATCACCAATTTCGCGCAGTTCGCCGAGCACGTCGACGCCGGCGTGATGGAGAGCGCGCCGAAGGCGGCCTGACATCGAACCATAGGGTTTCGCGCCGCCGCCGGCCCGGCGGCGGCGCGGCGGCCACAGCGGCGATTTCGGAATTCCGAAACTTTATTGCACTCGCGCCCGCCCTGCGACAAGAAAACTTCACGAAACGGGCCGAACCGGTGTTTCCGGGGTTGCCGCAAACGTTATCCTGTAATATCGTCCAGCTTGACGCTCCAGAACAAGGCCCATCAACAGACCCGGCGTGTCGCCCGCGATGACACCCGGTTCGCCAGGGTCGGAAGCGAAATCGTTGGGGAGACGATGCCATGGTCAGTTCGGCCGATTTCAACATAGCCCGCGATCTTGCGGCGGTATCCATCCGCAGCCTCGAGGACGTGCGCCCGGCCGCCGAAGCCTTTCGCGATATCTGCCTGCGCCTCGCCAATGTGAAGGTCGCCGCCTGCGACAATATCGCGTCGAAACAGCCGATGGTCGATCTGGAGGGCAATGTCCTCGCCGCCGACATCTTTGGCTGGACCGGTGATGATGAACGCTGGTGGGCCGATACCCGCCTCGCCCTGTCCTCGCCGCTGCCCCGCGCCTGCCGCTATGAATCGGAGCCCTTCTGGGCCAATGCCGCCGGCTTCCGCACCCGCCAGGCCAACCGCTACCTCGACCAGATCAACCTCGACAATTTCGAGAAGCGCGCCCTGACCCGCGGCGCCATCGTCGTCCCCATCCACCTGCCCTTCGGCCAGATCGGCGTCTGCACCTTCAACCGCATGGATCGCGGCATCGATCTTTCGGCGGAGTACGAGGAATTCGCCGATATCTTCGGCATGCTCTCGCAGCGCTTCATCGCCGGCTATGTGAAATCGCACCGCACCCGCCAATGGCTGCCCGGCGACTGCCAGCTGACCAAGCGCGAAGTCGAATGTCTGCGCTGGGCCTCGATCGGCAAGACCGACAAGGAAATCAGCCTGATCCTCGCCCGCAGCCACGCCACCGTGCGCTTCCACATCCAGAACGCCGGCGAGAAACTCGACGCCGTCAACCGCTCGCAGACCATCTTCAAGGCGGCCCAGCTCGGCTATCTCGGCGCCGCGGCATAGACCGCCGCCACGCCGCCGCGTTCACCATGGTGCAAGCCCGCTTCCGCCATGAAAGCCGCATGATGTTCCGAACGCCCTTGCTCGCCGCCACGCTGCTTCTCGCCGCCCCGGCGCTCGCCGCTCCGCTCGACGATGTCGCCGCCTCGCTGAAGGCGACGACCAGCCTGTCGGCGGATTTCAGCCAGACCGGCCCCGATGGCCGCGTGCAGACCGGCCGCATGCTGCTCGCGCGGCCCGGCAAGATCCGCTTCACCTATGACAAGGCCGACATCCTGATCGTCGGCGACGGCCGCAAGCTGACCTTCGTCGACTACAAGGTCCGCCAGGTCTCGCAATGGCCGGTGAAATCGACGCCGCTCGGCATCCTGCTCGCCTCCGAACCCGATCTGTCCGGCGTCGCCCGCGTCACCGAAAACGCCGAACGCGGCCTGCTCGTCGAAGCCCGCGACCCCAAGCGCCCGGAATTCGGCTCGCTGATCATCGGCTTCCGCCACGATCCCGCCGCACCGGGCAGACTGGCACTCGCCGGCTGGACCAGCCGCGACGCCCAGGGCGGCACCAGCGTCGTGCAGCTGACCAACGTCCGCTACAACGCCGATCTGTCGAAAGCCGATTTCGGCTTCCGCGATCCGCGACGGACTGCGTCGAGGTAAAGGTGCCTCCGGCGGCTGGAGCCGTGGGCACCAGACCCCATTTTGTGGGGAAGTGGACGTCCGCTCAGCCGTGACGCCCCGGTCGCAAGGTCACCGCCAGGGCCTTAGCCAAGCGCGGGCCAGCAGCGCAAACCCGAGAACAAAGCAGCCGATCCCGATCCACCCTGCAATGAACGGCAGGTCGGGAGCACAATAGTCGAAACAGAATTCGGAAGGATCCCGAACCCCAGAGAAACTACTGAAATCCGACCAGTTTCCGATCACCGCAGCAAAGATATAGGCTCGGACGATCGCTGCCTGAACAAGCCACGCGATAGCGGAAGCGGTGAATAGCAAGATTGCGCCGAGCAGTCGCCTGTCTCTAACCACGCCTTGGCTCCGTAGCAGTCGATCTTGCGCAACACTCTATCAGGTCCGGGCCAAACCGAGGCGCCGCAAACATCCGAGACCGGGCGTAAACAGCCCTTCAGGCGATGGGTTTGCATGCGATAGAAGCACGAACGAAATGGGGTCTGGGGCCCACGGCCCCAGCCGCCGGAGGCGGCCCCTGCCTAATTCACCGCGCGCAGCATTTCCCGCGCCGTGATCATCCGCATGATCTGGTTGGTGCCTTCGAGGATCTGGTGGACGCGCAGGTCGCGGAAGATGCGTTCGACCGGGTAGTCCATCAGATAGCCATAGCCGCCATGCAGCTGCAGGGCGCGATCGGCGATGCTCATGCCGGTGTCGGTCGAGAATCGCTTGGCCATGGCGGCGAACTGGGTCTTGTCGGGCGCGCCGGCCGAAACCTTGGCGGCGGCCTGGTAGAGCAGCGCGCGGGCGGCGGCGAGTTCGGTGGCCATATCGGCAAGGGTGAACTGCGTCGCCTGGAAGTCGCTGATCGCCTTGCCGAACTGCTGGCGCTGGCGGGTATAGGCCACCGCTTCGTCGAGCGCGCGCTGGCCGCCGCCGAGGCTGCAGGCGCCGATGTTGAGGCGACCGCCGTCCAATCCGGCCATGGCGATGGCGAAACCCTGGCCTTCGGCGCCGATGCGATTCGCCACCGGCACCCGCACTTCGTCGAAATTGACCTGGGCGGTCGGCTGCGAATGCCAGCCGAGCTTGCGCTCATTGGCGCCGAACGAGACGCCCTTCATGTCCTTTTCGATGACCAGCGCCGAAATGCCGCGCGGCCCGTCCTCGCCGGTGCGGACCATCGTCACATAGACGTCGTTGGCGCCGGCGCCGGAGATGAACGCCTTGGTGCCGGTGACGACATAATCATCGCCGTCGCGCACCGCGCGGGTCTTCAGCGCCGCGGCGTCGGAGCCCGAACCCGGCTCGGTCAGGCAATAGCTGGCGATCTGCTCCATGCTGACCAGCGCCGGCAGATAGCGCGCCTTGACCGCATCGCCGCCGAAGCAATCGATCATCCAGGCCGCCATATTGTGGATCGAGATGAAGGCGCTGGTCGAAGGGCAGCCATAGGCCATCGCCTCCATGATCAGCGCTGCTTCCAGCCGGCCGAGGCCGATGCCGCCGCCGGCCTCGCTGACATAGATGGCGCCAAAGCCGAGTTCGGCGGAGGCCTTGATGGTCTCGACCGGGAAGATGTGCTCGGCATCCCAATGCGCCGCGTGCGGCGTGATGCGGTCGGCGGTGAAGCGCCGCGCCACTTCCTGGATGGCGAGCTGGTCTTCGGTAAGGGCGAATTGCATGAGGGACCTCCGGCGCCTGCCCTAGAACGGATCGGCGGCGGAGGAAATCGCGTCGCTACCGCAGTGCAGGCACGGCTGGCGCAAGCCGGCACTTTCCGGCATCGGGGGCGGCATGATCACGCCGGAAATCACCCCCGCCGCCCTCGTCGACCAGCTATCGGCGCTGCACGCCGAATCGGTCGCCGCCCTGCGCGAATCGCTCGCCACCTGGATCGGCGGCGGCGCGCCGCCGTCCGCCGAGGCGCGGGCCGGCGGCCTTTTCGCCTATCCCGAGCTGCGCATCGCCTTTGCCGGCGCCGAGGCCGGCGCCCGCCGCCCGGTGCGCGCCTATGCCCGGCTGAACCGCGCCGGCCATTATGCCGCCACCGTCACCCGCCCCGAAATGTTCCGCGACTATCTGGAGGATCAGCTCGCCCTGCTGATGGCCGATTATGCCGTCACCGTCTCGGTCGGGCCGTCGCGGGCGGAAATCCCCTATCCCTATGTCCTCGATGGCGCGTCGGACCTGAAACTGGACGCCGCCGCCGCGGTGGAACTGGCGCGGCATTTCCCGACCACCGAACTCGCCCAGATCGGCGACGAACTCGCCGATGGCCTGTGGAACGAAGCGCTCGGCGAGACGCTGCCGCTGGCGCTGTTCGATGGCCCGCGCACCGATTTCAGCCTGGCCCGGCTGAAGCATTATTCCGGCACCCCGGCCGAGGATTTCCAGCACTATATCCTGCTCACCAACTATCACCGCTATGTCGATGAATTCGTCCGCTGGGGCGCCGCCGAGCTCGCCGCTGGCCGCTACGAGCGCATGTCCTGCCCGGGCGGGCTCTCCGTGACCGCCGCCGATGCCGATCCGGCGCGCATCACCGACGATCTCGCCTGGCGCCGCCACCAGATGCCGGCCTGGCACCTGACCGCCCCCGGCCGGCGCGGGCTGACCCTCGTCAACATCGGCGTCGGCCCGGCCAATGCCAAGACGATCACCGATCACCTCGCCGTGCTGCGCCCCGAAGCCTGGCTGATGATCGGCCATTGCGGCGGCCTCAGGCCCAGCCAGGCGATCGGCGACTATGTGCTCGCCCACGCCTATCTGCGCGACGATCATGTGCTCGACGATGTGCTGCCGCCGGAAATCCCGATCCCGGCGCTCGCCGAAGTGCAGCAAGCGCTGCAGGCCGCCGCCGAAGCGGTGACCGGCGCCGCCGGCGAGGCGCTGAAGCCGCGCCTCAGGACCGGCACCGTCGTCACCACCGACGATCGCAACTGGGAATTGCGTTTCTCGCGCTCCGCCCTGCGCTTCAACCAGTCGCGCGCCGTCGCCATCGACATGGAATCGGCGACCATCGCCGCCCAGGGCTATCGCTTCCGCGTGCCCTACGGCACGCTGCTCTGCGTCTCCGACAAGCCGCTGCACGGCGAGATCAAGATGCCCGGCCAGGCCAACCGCTTCTACGAAGGCGCGATTTCCGAACACCTCCACATCGGCATCGAAGCCATGGCACGACTGCGCGATGCCGGACCGGGCCTGCACTCGCGCAAGCTGCGAGCGTTCGACGAGCCGCCGTTTCGGTAAGTGGGCCTCCGGCGGCTGTTTTTTTGCCTCCGGCGGCTGGGGCCGTAGGCCCCAGACCCCATTTTGTTGGTCGACCCTTGGGACGAACCACCGGGTTTCTGGACCGAAATCAAGGAAATGGGGTCTGGGGCCCAAGGCCCCAGCCGCCGGAGGCACCCTTTCTCTGTTGCCTCTTCCCTTACGCCTGCTTGCCGCCCGGCGTCGGGATGCCCGGCAGCGGCGGCACGCCCTGTGGCGGCACGTCGGGGCTGAGTTCACCGACTTCGATGACGCCGCGAGCGACGTTCGAGCGGGTGCGGCCGTAGAGGAAGTAGAAGACGAGGCCGATTGCCGCCCAACCGAAGAACACCAGCTGCGCCACCAGCGACAGGAAGGCGAACAGCAGCAGGCAGCCGGTGGCGGCGAGCGGTGCGACGATCCACACCGCCGGCGTCTTGAACACGCGCTGGCGATCGGGGTTGGAGCGGCGCAGCGCCATGATGGCGAGGCTGACGAAGAAGAAGGCGCAGAGCGTGCCGCCGTTGGAGACGCTGGCCAGCTGGCCGACCGGGAAGAAGGCCGCGGCAAAGGCGACACCGACGCCGGTGACGATGGTGACGATATGCGGCGTCTTGTACTTGGGGTGGACCTTGGACAGCGCGGCCGGCAGCAGGCCGTCGCGCGACATGACGAAGAAGATGCGCGTCTGAGCGAACATCATCATCAGCACGACCGACGGCAGCGCGAAACCGGCGGCGAGGCCGAGCAGATTGCCGATGGCGGGATGGCCGATCAGGCGGAGGACATGCGCCAGCGCCTCGTTCGAGCAGACCACCGGCATGGTGGCTTCGGCGTAGGTCTTGCACTGGGCAGCGAGTTCGACCGAGCCGGGCGACAGGATCTGGCCATCGGGGCCGGCGACCGGCTGGGCGCCGACGCTGCCGATGACGCCGGTGCCGACCAGCATGTAGAAGACGGTGCAGATGCCGAGGCTGCCGACCAGGCCGATCGGGATGTTGCGCTGCGGGTTCTTGGTTTCCTCGGCCGCGGTCGAGACGGCATCGAAGCCGACGAAGGCGAAGAAGATCAGCGAGGCGGCGCTGACCGCGCTGCCGACGCCAAGCGGCAGGAACGGCTTGAAATTTTCGGCCTGGGCGGCCGGCACGGCGAGCACGACGAACAGGGTGAGCGCGGTGACCTTCACCGCCACCAGCACGGCGTTGACGGTGGCGCTTTCCTTGGTGCCGATGACGAGCAGCCAGGTGACGGCGAGCGCGATGACGACGGCGGGCAGGTTGATGAGGCCGCCGGCATAGGGGCCGTTGACCAGCGCCACCGGCAATTCGATACCGAGCAGATTGTCGAGCACGCCGACGATATAGCCGGACCAGCCGACCGCCACGGCGGAGGCAGCGACGGCATATTCGAGCACCAGCGCCCAGCCGACCACCCAGGCGAGGATTTCGCCGAAGGTCGCATAGCTGTAGGTGTAAGCGGAGCCCGAAACCGGCACCATCGCGGCGAGTTCGGCATAGCAGAGCGCGGCGAGGCCGCAGACCAGCGCCGACAGCACGAAGCTGATCAGCATGCCCGGGCCGGCAAGCTGCGCCGCTTCGGCGGTCAGCACGAAAATGCCGGTGCCGATGATGCCGCCGATGCCGAGCATGGTCAGCTGGAACGCCCCCAGCGAGCGGGTGAGAGATTTCTTTTCCGCGGTCGCCAGAATCGAATCGAGCGACTTGATACGCCAGTCCGCCAAATGCAGTCCCCTCGGGCTTGTGCCCATTGTCGATGTCTCGAACCGCTACCGTGCGCGGCGGGCTGGCGGTGGTCAAGTGTTTCCGCCGCGCGCAACGACGTTGCGCCAATCGTTTCAGGCCGGGGGTGGCGGCAGACTTGCGGCTCGGCTAGAGGCGCGGCATGTCGTCGCCGCTTTCCGAGGCAGAATTGCGCCTGGTTGCCCGAATTTCGGGCAGCCGCGATGCGATGCTGGGCAATTTGCTTGGCTGGGCGGCGATCAATTCCGGCAGCCGCAACCTGGCTGGCCTGGCCGCCATGGCCGAATCGCTGCGCACCGCGGCGCGGCCATTGGGCGGCACGGCGACGCTGGTGGAAGCGACCCCGGTCACAGCCATCGATGCCGCGGGCCATGAGGTCCGCGTCGCGCACGGCCAGAATCTCCACATCGTCAAACGCCCCGAGGCAGCCGTGCGGGTGCTGCTGACCGGCCATATGGACACGGTGTTCGGGCCGGAGCACCCCTTCCAGGCCTGCCGCTGGCTCGACGAGGATACCATCAACGGCCCCGGCACTGCCGACATGAAGGGCGGCATCGCGGTGATGTTCGCGGCGCTGGAAGCGTTCGAGGCGTCGGAGTTCGCGACGCATTTGGGCTGGGAAATCGTCATCAACAGCGACGAGGAAGTCTCCTCGCCGGGATCGGCGGCGCTGCTGGCGGCGGCGGCGCGGCGCGTCCATGTCGGGCTGACTTTCGAACCGGCGCTGCCCGATGGCACGCTCGCCGGCGCCCGCAAGGGTTCGGGCAATTTTTCCGCCGCCGTCCATGGCCGGGCCGCCCATGCCGGGCGCGAACCGGAGAAAGGCCGAAACGCCATCGTCGCTGCCGCCGATCTCGCCGTGCGGCTGAAGGCGCTGACCGCCGACGATCTCAGCGTCAATCCGGCGAAGATCGAAGGCGGCGGCCCGAACAATATCGTTCCCGACCTGGCCGTGCTGCGCTGGAACATGCGGCCGTCGACGCCGGCCGCCGAAGCCCGGGCGAGCGCCGCCATCGCCGCGCTGGTGGCGGAGATCGAAGCGCTGCACGAGGTCGAAATCCGCCTGCACGGCCATTTCGCCCGGCCGCCGAAGCCGCTCGATGCCAACCAGCAGCGCCTTTTCGACCTCGTGAAGGCGTGCGGCAGCGACCTGGGCCTCGCCATCGGCTGGCGCGACACCGGCGGCGTCTGCGACGGCAACAATTTGGCCGCCACCGGGCTGGCGGTGGTCGACACCATGGGCGCGCGCGGCGGCGCCATCCATAGCAGCGACGAATTCCTCTGCGTCGACAGCCTGGAGGAACGCGCCCGGCTGGTGGCGCTGGTGCTGGCGCGGATCGCGCAGAACGGCTGGACCCGATGAGCTGGCATATCCGCGCCGCCCGCGGCAGCGACGTCCCGGCGCTGCTCGAACTGTCGAGCCTGACCGGCGGCGGCTTCACCAATTTGCCGCACGACGAGAAATCGCTCGCCGAGCGCCTCGCCTGGTCCGACGAAAGCTATGCCCGCACCGAGGAATCGCCGCACGACGAGCTCTATATCCTGCTATTGGAACAGCCTTCGACCGGACGCATCGGCGGCTGCGCCATGGTGTTCAGCCGCATCGGCGCCGAATGGCCCTTCTACAGCTACAAGATCGGCACCTTGAGCCAGACCTCGCGCGAGCTTGGCCGCACCTTTGCGCTGCCGTTCCTCAGCCTGGTCACCGATCATGACGGCGCCAGCGAAGTCGGCGGGCTGTTCCTGCATCCGGATCTCCGGACGGGCGGTCTTGGCCGGCTGCTCGCCCGCTCGCGCTATCTGTTCATCGCCCAGCACCGGGCGCGCTTCGGCGACAAGATGCTCGCCGAATTGCGCGGCGTGCTCGACGACGACGGCAATTCGCCATTCTGGGACGCGCTCGGCCGCCGCTTCTTCGGCATGAGCTTCCCCGAGGCCGACAGTTTCAACGCCATCAACGGCAGCCAGTTCATCGCCGATCTGATGCCCAAGCACCCGATCTACACCGCACTGCTCAGCGACGAGGCCCGCGCCGTCATCGGCCAGCCGCACCCCAAGGGCCGGGCGGCGCTGGCGATGCTGGAGGCCGAGGGCTTCACCTATGACAATTATGTCGACATTTTCGACGGCGGCCCGACGGTGACGGCGCGCACCGATCAGTTGCGGACGGTGCGCGAATCGCGCGCCGTGCGCATCACCCGCACCTGCCGGCCCGACGAGATCGGCACCCGCAGCCTGGTCGCCAGCGGCCGGCTGACCCAGTTCCAGGCCTGGATCGCCCATGTTGCCAGCGACGCCGAAGGCGTTGCCGTGCACGAGGCCGACGCCATGGGCCTCAGCATCGGAGACGAGATTCGTCATGTCGCGCTTTGAATCAACCGATCCCTGCACCGGTGAGGTGATCTGGCAGGGCGAGGCCGGCGATGTCGGCCCCGCCGTCGCCGCCGCCCGCGCCGCGTTGCCGGGCTGGGCCAGCGCTTCCCTCGACGACCGCATCGCCGTGGCGCGCGCCTTCCAGGCGGTGGTCAAGGATCGCGCCGAAGCCTTTGCCCGGCTGATCGCCACCGAGACCGGCAAGCCGCTG
>JAIXZK010000328.1 GCA_027489695.1 Sphingomonadales bacterium | reverse complement strand
CCAGCCTCGGCACGATCAGTGTCGGCGCGATCGATGCCGGCAATGGCGCCGGCGACGATGTCACCCTGACCGCGACGGCGATCACGCTCGGCGGTTCGGTCATCACCGGCGGCGACATCCGCTTCAACGGCAATGCCAGCTCGGCCGCCGGCATCAGCCTCACCGCCAGCAATGGCGATATCGACACCGACAATCTGACCGCCGCGACCAGTGTCACGCTGACGGCGACCAGCGGCAACATCAGCACCGGCAGCATCGGCGCCGGCAGCGATGTTACCGCCAGCGCGGTATCCGGCACGATCAGTGTCGGGGCGATCGATGGCGGCAACAATGCCGGCGACGACGTCGCCCTGACCGCCACCGCCATCACCCTGGGCGGCGCCATCGCCACCGGCGGCGGCATCACCTTCGACGGCAACGCCAGTTCGGCCGCCGGCATCAGCCTGGTTGCCGACAATGGCGATATCCTGACCGACGACCTGACCGCCGTGACGACGGTGGCGCTGACCGCAACCAACGGCACCATTACCACCCGCGATATCGGCGCCGCGGCGCTGAGCATCGGTGGCGGTACCACCGGCGACAGCGTCACGCTCGGCACCGCGACCCTCGTCGACAGCTTCGGCCTCACCCTGACCGGCGGCAATTTCATCGGCCGGGTTACCGTCGGCAACGGCAGCATCACGATCGCCGCTAATGCCGGCAACGTCACCTCGACCCGCCTGGCGGCGTCGCAGGCCGTCACCGCGACCGGCCTGTCGCTCGATATCGACGAAGCGCGCGCCGGTTTCGGCAACCCCGGCAGCAATTTCGACGCGACGCTGACCGCGACCAACAATTTCACTGCCGAGACGGTGACCGCCACCGGGGACATCCGCCTGGCCAGCACCGCCGGCAATCTTGTCGTCACAACGGCGCTGGCCCCCGGTGACGATGTCGTGCTCGGCGCCGCCAACGGCAGCATCACCCTCAATGCCGATGTCACCGCCGGCACCAGCAGCGGCCAGGGCGACTTCACCGCCAGCGCCCGCAGCCTGGATCTCGGCAGTGGCACGCTTTCCGCCACCGGCCTTGTCGGCCTGACCGCGACCGCCGGCGGCATCGCCGGCAGCGCCGGCCTGGAGATCACCGCGAACAGCGGCAACGCCATCGACGCCGGCGTCGTCCGCGCGCTCAGCCTGTCGGCGACCGGCGGCAGCATCAGCCTTGCCGGATCGACCCTCAACGGCGGCAGTGATGGCGTCCGCTCGGCGGTGCTGATCACCCCGCCGGCAGCGGCCGCCACCGTCACGCTCGGCACGGTCAACGCCCGCGCGCTGAGCATCGGCGGCGGCACCGCCGCTACCAGCGTCACGCTCGATACCGCGACCCTCGTCGACAGCTTCGACCTTACCCTGACCGGCGGCAGCTTCGCCGGCCGGGTAAGCGTCGGCAACGGCAGCGTCGCCATTGCCGCCAATGCCGGCAACGTCGCCTCGACGCGGCTTGATGCATCGCAGGCCGTGACCGTAAGCGGCCTGTCGCTCGATATCGATGAAGCGCGCGCCGGCTTCGGCAATCCCGGGACCAATTTCGACGCTACGCTGACCGCGACCAACGACTTCACCGCCGAAATCGTGACCGCGACCGGCGACATCCGCGTCGCCAGCACCGGCGGCAGCCTCGTCACCACCACGGCCTTTGCCGCCGGCGACGATGTCGTGCTCGGCGCGGCCGGTACGCTGACGCTCGGCAGCAGCATCACCGCCGGCACCAGCGACGCCCAGGGCGATTTCGAAGCGACCGGCGCCAGCCTGGTGCTCGGCAGCGGGCCCATCGCCGCCACCGGCCGCATCGACCTGACCTCGACGAGCGGCGACATAGGCGGCAACAATGGCCTTACCATCACCGCCAACAGCGCCGGCCTCGCCGAAGCGCAGCCGGGGACACGCGGCCTGACCTTCACCACCGGCCGCGACATCGCGCTGGCCGGCGCCACGCTGAACGGCGGCACCGACCGCCAGTCCGACGTGACGATCAACGCCGCCGCCGGCGCCGGCCGCAGCATCGCGCTCGGCACGGTCCGCGCCCGCTCGCTGCTGGTCAATGGCCTCGACGGCGATCTCAGCCTGATCGACGGCGACTTCAGCGGCGCCATCGACATCACCACGACCCAGGGCGCGCTGCGTATCGGCACGCTCGCCGCCGACAGCGACGTGCGCCTGACCGCCGTCACCATCTCCGGCCTGGCGCCGGGCGCCGCGCCGGAAGTGCCGCCGCGGCTGATCACCGGCTTCGGCGGCGCGCTGCTCGCCACCGGCGGCGACCTGGTCCTGCGCGCCACCAATGTCCAGCTCGACGACAGCAGCGCCATCGGCGCCATCGACATCGCGGCCACCGAATCGATCGATGTCCGTCGCCTCGAAGCCGGCACGACGCTGACCCTGCTCGCCTCGGCCAGCAACAGCAGCGGCGGCATCACTGGCCGCGACGCGCTGCTCGCCGGCGGCGACATCAGCCTCGAAGCCTTTGACGACATTCGCCTCGGCGTTGCGGCGGGCCTCAATATCAGCTCGACGGGCGGCAGCATCAGCATCAACAGCCGCGCCGGCAATGTCGCCTCGCTCGCCGCCTTCGGGCCGCTGACCGGCTTCGTCATCGGCACCAGCAGCAGCGACAGCCTGCGCCTCGTCGCGGCCGGCGAAGCGGTCGTCGTTACCGGCACCACCGCGTCCGATATCGACCTGTCCGGCACCGGCAGCTGGCGCATCGGCGAGCTGGTCAGCAGCGGCGGCGGCATCGACATCGCCGGCACCGCGGTGACCGGGCTGGGCCTGACACCGGGCGCGGTGCTCGGTGCGCCGACCGGCAACAACGGCCTGCAACTCGGCGCGCTCGCCGGCACGGTCACCGTGTCCGCCGGCAGCAGCGGCGTCGCCAGCACCGCGCAACTCGACCGCGTCAGCGCCGGCGGCACGATCACCGTCAACGGCGACCGCGTCGCCATCGGCGCAGCGACCAGCACCGCCGGCAACATCGCCGTCAATGCCGGCAGTGGCCTCAGCATCGGCACCGCCACCGCGCTGGCCGGCGAAGTCTTCGCCCAGGGCCAGGGCGGCACCCCGCCGGCGCCCGCCGCCGGCGCCAGCGACCCCGATTTCGGCGGCGCGACGCTCACCGCCAGTGGCGCCGCCGGGCGCATCGGCATCCTTGTCACCGATCTCGCCCAGATCGCCGCTGCCACCAGCGGCACGACGCTCGCCGCCGGCCTGACCCGCATCGATATCGGCGCCGGCCGCGCCGCGATCACCACGGTCGACGCCCGCAATGGCGGCATCGCCATCGACACCGGCGACGCCGCCGGCAGCGGCGCGCTGGCCATCGGCACCGCCACCGCCAGCGGCGGCATCAGCCTGTCCAAGACCGCCGGCAGCGACAATTTGACCGCCACGACGCTCACCGCCGGCAGCGTCGCCGGCGGCAGCAGCGGCATCAGCCTCGCCAGCGATACCGACATCATCGTCAGCGGCGCCATTCTGGCGACGCGCGGCAGCGTCGCCGCGACGGCGGCGCGCAACATCGATCTCGCCACCGTCACCGTCACCGGCCTCGCCCCCGACGCGGGTGCCAATGGCGCGGTGCTCGACAATCTCACGCTCGAAGCGACCAGCGGCAGCATCCGCGCGGCGCGCCTCGATGTCGAAGGCTCGGCGACGCTG
>JAIXZK010000156.1 GCA_027489695.1 Sphingomonadales bacterium | reverse complement strand
GCGGCATCGGGCCACAGCCAGGTCATCGCCGGATCATCGGCGAAGGCGGCGGCGAGGATGGCGACGACGGCGGCGCGATCGGCGGCAGTGGCGGTGCGGACGGGGTGGCGGGCCATGACAGCGGCGTGGCACGGCGCGTGCCGGCAGAAAAGCCCGAAATGCCGGCAAGCGGCGGCGCCAACCTGTCCTACACGCTGATTTTGTGTCAGCCTGGGGGTTTGACGCCGCTCTTTGAAACGACTGGACCTTGCCCACCCACGGCGCCGCCCGATCCGGCCGCGCGCGCTGTTATCAAGCTACGCGCAAGAGCGTTGCGTGACTGAACTTCGGTGAACTTCCGAACTTCTGGTAATGCTTCAGAGGTTCGAATCATGGCGCCACAAACGAAAACGGCCCGGGAAACCCGGGCCGTCTGTCGCAACTGCAATGGTGCCGAATCAGGCGGCGACGGGGGCCGTCAGCTTGCGGTTGATTTCGCGCTTCAGCTTGACGCAGCGATCGGACAGCTTGTCCTCGCTGGTCTTGACCAGCCAATTGTCGAGCCCGCCGACATGTTCCACCGAGCGCAGGCCGTTGGCCGAAACGCGCAGGCGGACCGAACGGCCCAGCGTTTCCGACATCAGCGTGACGTTCTGCAGGTTCGGCAGGAAGGTCCGCTTGGTCTTGTTGTTGGCGTGGGAAACATTGTTCCCGACCATGCGACCCTTGGCGGTCAGTTCGCAAACGCGCGACATTGTCTGGTCCTTAGAATCGGATTTGGCACGAAGTTTCACCGGCAGTACCGGCGGCAAGCGCGGGCCATTAGCGGAAGGGTGGCGCGAGGTCAACGTCCGAACCGCGCCGGCCGGTGCCGCCAGCGGGGGACGGCGCCGCCGCGTGACGTATCGACGCCGACAGGGGCCTGATGATTGGAGAGACCAGATGACCGATCTTGCCACACCCCGCCGCCTTGCCCTCGCCATGCTGGCGCTGCTCGCGGCCACGCCGGCGCTTGCCGGCCCGCAGGCGGCGCGGCTGGCGCGCGTCGATGCCCGCCAGGCGCGCCAGGATGTCCGCATCGATGCCGGTATCGCCAACGGCAGCATCAACCGGCGCGAGGCAGCGCGGCTGGATGCCCAGCAGGCGCGGCTGGACCGCACCGAGAGCCGCCTGCTTGCCGACGGCCGCTTCAGCCGTGCCGACGCCGTCCGCCTCGATCGCCGCCAGGACGCGGCCAGCCGGAACATCGCGCGCAGCCGGTACAACCGCCGCTGAGCCAAGCCACCATCGCGGGCCGCCGGCGCGCCGCCAGTGCGCGCCGGCGGCTTCAGAACCGTCCCCATAAAGGCGGCACCAGCAGCGCCGCGACGATGCCGGCGAGCACAAAGGCCAGCGCCGCCAGGCCGCCGGCGCGGGCGTCGCGCCGGGTCAGCCAGTCGGTGCCGACGATGTGCGCGGCGACGCCGAGCGCCAGCGCCGGGCCGGCGCTGCCAGCGAAGCCGAGGCGGCGCAGCAGCGGCATGACGGTGAGCGCGCCGATGACGCCGGTCGATACCGACAGCGCCGCGGCGAGTTCGACGGGACCGCCGACGCGCATCATGATCGCCACCGAAAACGGCGTCGTCACCGTCTTGGTGGCGACCGCGGCGGCGAGTTCCGCCGGCAGGCCGAGCCAGCGGGCGAGCAGCACGGCGCTGCCCAGCCCGATGACCGTACCGCCGCCGACTGCCACCAGCACCGGCACGGCATTGCGGGCGAGCAGGGCGCGGTTGGCGTCGACGACCAGCGCCAGGGCGACGAGCGCCGGCCCGAGCAGCCAGCGCAGCGGCATGGCGGCGGCGGTGAAGCGCGCCAGCGGCACGCCGATCGCCGGCATCGCCAGCGCCAGCAGCAGCGCCGCGGTCAGCACCGGACTGGCCCAGGGCGGATGGCCGAGGCGGCCGGACAGTCGTCGCGCCGCGGCGAAGACCAGCAGCACCAGCGCCGAAGCGGCGAGCGAGGCGAGCAGCGGCGCCATCAGCCGCGCCCGCCGGCCAGCCGGTACAGCCAGGCCGTCGCCACGCCGGTGACCAGCGTCGTCGTCACCAGCAGCACGGCCAGCGGCACCGCGGCATCGGCGAGCAGCATCATCCGCGCCCCCAGCCCGAGCAGCGCCGGCACCAGCATCGCCCCCAGCCAGCGCAGCAGCAGCTGGCCGCCGCTCCGGCTCCAGCCGAGACGATCGCCGGGGATCAGCAACAGGCCGAGATAGGCGGCAAGGCCGATGACCGCGCCGGGCACCGGCAGCGCCAGCCGTTCCGCCAGCGCATTGCCGGCCATCGCCAGCGCGATGCACAGGGCAAGTCCCGGCACGACGGCGGCGACGCCGGCCAGCGCCCCCCGCAACTCTTGCAGCAACCGCATCGCCCGCCCTTTTCCCGCGCCCGCCGCCGGGCTATGTCCCTTGAACAAAGCGAGCGCCCCATGCCTTATTTCGCCATCCATTGCATCGACAAGCCCGATTCGGCGGAGCTTCGCGCCGCGACGCGACCGGCGCATCTGGCGCATATCGGCGCGCTGGCCGAACAGGTGCTGGTGGCGGGGCCGCTGCTGCGCCCCGATGGCCGCGCCATGGGCAGCCTGATGATCATCGATTTCGAGGATCGTGAAGCCGCCATCGCCTTTGCCAACGCCGATCCCTATCACCACGCCGGGCTGTTCGAGAGCCGATCGGTGACCAATTGGCACAAGGTCATGCCCGCCTGACCGGCAATCGCGGCCGCGACACCCGCCATGGTGGACGCTGCCGCCCCGAAACCGGTATGAGGGCGCCGCCGTGATCCAGCCGCCACCCCTCTCGCTTCTCGTCGTCACCGGCATGTCCGGGGCGGGCAAGTCGACGGCGCTGAAGGCGCTGGAGGATCTCGACCATGAAGCGGTCGACAATCTGCCGCTCGGCCTGATCGACGCGCTGCTCAGCCCGGCGGCTCGGACCCGGCCGCTGGCCTTTGGCATCGATACGCGAACCCGGGATTTCGATGCCGACGCACTCGTCGCGCGGTTGCGGCTGATGCGTGCCGCCGGCACCGATATCCGTCTGCTCTACCTCGATTGCGCCGATGACGAACTGGTGCGGCGCTTTTCCGAAACGCGGCGCCGCCACCCGCTGGCGCAGGATCGCCCCGCCGCCGAAGGCGTTGCCGACGAACGCCGGCTGACCGCGGCGCTGAAATATGCCGCCGACATGGTGATCGACACCACCGACCTTGGCGTCACCGATCTCCGCCGCCGCATCGCCGAACGACTCGGCCGCGACGGCGCCCACAAGTTGACCATAACCGTGCAGAGCTTCGGCTTCGCGCAAGGGCTGCCGCGCAACGCCGATCTGGTGTTCGACATGCGCTTCCTCGCCAATCCGCACTGGGATCTGGCGCTGCGCCCGCTGACCGGGGAAGATGCCGCGGTGGCGGCACATGTCGCGGCGGACCCCGGCTATGCCCCGGCGCTCGATCGCATCGCCGATCTGCTGCTCACCCTGATCCCGGGCTATGGTCGCGAGGGCAAGGCGTATCTTACCATCGCCATCGGCTGCACCGGCGGCCGCCATCGCAGCGTCGCGGTGGCGCGCGATCTCGCCGCCCGCCTCGCCGCCGCCGGCCATGCACCGCTGCTCGTGCACCGCGACCTGGCGCTGGCGACGCACGATGCCGCCCCGGCCAGCCTGTCGCCGGCGCCTTCCCCATTGACAGCGCCCCCCGTCGCGGGCCAGCAGGCGCCGCAATGATGGCCATGCCCGCATGATCGGACTCGTTCTCGTCACCCATGGCGCGCTGGCGGCGGAATTCCGTGCCGCGGCGGAACATGTCGTCGGGCCGCAGGTTCAGTTCGAAGCGATCTGCATCGCCGCCGATGACGACATGGAACTGCGCCGCAGCGACATCGCCGCCGCCCTGGCGCGCTGTGATGCCGGCGATGGCGTCATCATGCTGACCGACATGTTCGGCGGCACGCCATCAAACCTCGCCATCTCGCTGATGGGCCCCGGCACCGAAGTCATCGCCGGCGTCAATCTGCCGATGCTGATCAAGCTGGCCAGCGTCCGCAAGACCATGACCTTGACCGCCGCGGTCGAGGCGGCGCAGGCAGCGGGCCGCAAATATATCGCGGTCGCCTCCAAGATGCTGGGCGAGGCGGCTTGAGCCGCGACGGCGACGCCCCGAACCGCGTCGGCCCCGTCGCCGTCGAAATCACCAACAAGCGCGGCCTTCACGCCCGCGCCAGCGCCAAGTTCGTCAACCTTGCCTCGGGTTTCGAAGCCGATGTCGTGGTCAGCCATGATGGCGCCGAAGTCGCCGGCACCGACATCATGGAACTGATGCTGCTCGCCGCCGGTATCGGCGACACCATCACCATCGCCGCCAGCGGCCGCGATGCCGAAGCCGCGGTGGCGAAGCTGGTCGGCCTGGTGCGGGACAAGTTCGGCGAGGATTGAGACTTCGTCTCGATTTATTCTATAATATCAATCTGTTCAGGATAAGCGGCGACCAGCAGAATGGGGTCTGGGGCCCACGGCCCCAGCCGCCGGAGGCCCCCTTCTCGCCTCGCGCCACCTTGCCGTTCCCGCCGCCCTTGTGTCTGATGACGCGATGAAGCGCTCGTCCCTCGCCGCCATCGCTGCCCTCCTGGCGGCAGCACCCGCCGCCGCCGCGCCTGACGCCGACACCAAGGCCTGGTGGGCGCTGGCGACGGCGCTTTCCGAGGATGGCATGGCCGGGCGCGACCCCGGGTCGCCCGGCCATGCCAGCGCCGTGGCGCTGGTTGTCGAGCGTTTCAAGGCCGCCCGGTTGCAGCCGGCGGGCGACGGTGAGGGCGGCGCGCGGCGCTGGGTGCAGACGGTGCCGCTGTACGAGATCAAGGTCGAGCCCCAGGGCACCGAGATCGCCATGGTCGCCGCCGATGGCAGCGCGACACCGCTGCGCTTCCTGCATGATATCGCCCCGACGGCGCCGGACACGGCAGCGGCGGTAGCGATCGACGCGCCACTGCGCTTCGCCGGCATGTGCGGCAAGGCCGAGGTCGCGGGCCTGGCCGGCAAGGTGGCGCTGTGCTTCGGCAACCGCCGCGCCGGGGCGCCGCTCGCCGCCGAGCGGCTGGCCAATGTCACTGCCGCCGGTGCCGTCGCCATCATCACCATCGCCGATCCGGGCTTCAACCTGGAACCGCCGCGCTGGCCCGTCGCCTATGCGCGGTCGGTGCGGCTGGGGGGCAGCGCGCCGGGGCCGGCGACGATCCCGCAGTTCAGCCTCAACGCCGCGGCGCTGCCGGCGCTGCTTGCCGGTACCGGCCGGCTGGCGGCGGCGCTGGTCACCGATGGTGGCTTCCAGCGGCCGCTCGACAGCTTCGACGTGCCGGGGCGTTTTCGCGCCCGGCTGGCGCTGTCCGAACGGTACTACACCAGCGAGCAGGTGGTGGCGCTGCTGCCCGGTACCGATCCGAAGCTGGCCGGGCAGCCGGTGCTGCTGGCGGCGCACATCGATGGCTATGGCATCGGCGAGCCGGTCAATGGCGACGCCATCTACAATGGCACCTTCGACGATGCCGCCTATGTCGCGACGCTGGTGCGGCTGGCCGAGCGGCGCCGCGGCAAGGGCTATGCCCGGCCGATCCTGTTCGCCGCCTTTACCGGCGAGGAAAAGGGCCTGCTCGGCGCGCGCTGGTTCGTGGCGCACCCGCCCGTCCCGGTCGGCGATATCGCCGCCATGCTCAACCTCGATCAGCTGCGGCCGATCTTTCCGCTGCGGGCGCTGACCATGCACGGGCTGACGGTGTCCACGCTCGGCGAGACCGCCCGGCGCGTTGCCGCGGCGCGCAAGATTTCGCTGCGGCCGGATCGCGAGCCCGAACGCAATCTCAACCAGCGCGCCGATCACTGGCCGTTCGCCCAGGCCGGCGTGCCGGCGGCGAGTTTCGTCTTCGCCTATGACCCGCGCTCGCCCGAGGAACGCGTCTATCGCGACTGGGCGATCCGCTTCTACCACCGCCCGCAGGACGATCCCAAGCAGCCGATCGATTTCAAGGCGGCCAGCGACTTCAACGCCTTCTTCGCCGATCTCGTCGCCGCCGTCGCCGATGGCGCCGAACGGCCGCGCCTGCTGGCGCCGGCGAAGTAACGGCGCTGCCGTGGCGGGCGCCGATCCGGCCGCCTGGCTCGCCGACCGGCTGGCGCACCGCCACCAGGCGGCGGGGCGATCGCTGCTGATCGGCATCAACGGCGCGCAAGGGTCGGGCAAGTCGACGCTGGCGGCGGGCATCGCTGCCGGATTGACGGCGCAGGGCCGGCGCGTCGCGGTGCTGTCGCTCGACGATCTCTATCTGTCGCACGCGGCGCGGGCGGCGCTGGCGCGTGACATTCATCCGCTGCTGGCGACCCGCGGCGTCCCCGGCACGCATGATGTCGCGCGCGGCGACGCGGTGATCAGCGCGCTGCTGGCCGGGCAGGGCGGGGTGGCGGTGCCGCGTTTCGACAAGGCGCGCGACGATCCCGGCGCCGATGCCGCGGTGGTGGCGCCCGTCGACCTGCTGCTGTTCGAAGGCTGGTGCATCGGCGCGACACCGCAGCCGGCACCGGCGCTGGCCGCGCCGGTCAACGCGCTGGAAGCAGCCGAGGACCGCGACGGCCGCTGGCGCGCGCATGTCAACGCCGCCCTGGCCGGCGATTATGCCCGGCTGTTCGCGCGGCTCGACGCGCTGATTGCGCTGCAGGCGCCGGATTTCGGCGTGGTGGCGGGCTGGCGGGCGCAGCAGGAGGCGGATCTCGGCCGGAATCGGACCATGGATGCGGCCGGAATCGCGCGTTTCGTGGCGCATTTCGAGCGGTTGACGCGGCACATGCTGGCCGGCGGCATGGCGCGCGGTGGCCAGCCGGTCGATCTTGTTGTCGATCTGGATCGGGAGCGCCGGGTTGTCGGGATGGCCGGGGCGGTGTGAGCCCATGGCGGTCCGGGGCCGGGGCGATCCGGGGCCGGGGCAATGCCGGCAAATGGGAGGCGGCGCCGCACCGGGCGCCGCCTCGAAAATTCTACTTCAGATGCTGGGCGAGATACTTGTTCATCTCGAACATCGTCGCCTTGTCCTTGCCGAACACCTTCTTCAAGGCTTCGTCGGCGAGGATTTCGCGCTTGTCGGCCGGGTTCTGCAGATTGTGGGCGCGGATATAGTCCCACACCTTCGACACGACCTGGCCACGCGGCAGCATGTCGGCGCCAACGATCACCGCCAGTTCCGGCGACGGCGTCAGCGGCTTCTGCAGCGCGTCCATCTTCTTGCCAGCGGGTTTTTCGGCTGGCGTGGCAGCTTTTGCCATATTTCTCCCCTTCGCGGCTCCATGGCAGCGCCCAACCAACTGGCACTGCCTTCCGGCCCTCAAAATGCTTAGCGAAAGCCCCGCCCGGTGCAACCGCCACCGCCGCAATTCTGCACAGGAAATGCCGCCCAAACGGGTCAATTCTGCAACAGCAGCCGCAAAAATGCCGTCCGCAGGACTTGCGAAAGCCCCTGACAAGCATGGAACGACAGGAATGATGCCGCCGTGGGGCGGTGAATTCTATCGCAGGCGGCGCCGACTGCTCGCGCCGCGATCAGCGCGGGCCGTCGCGTCCCGTGCCGCCGCCGGCGACGCCGCCGACCGTGCCGACCTGGCCGATGTTGCCGAACAGATCCTCGAACAGGTTTGAATCGCGGCCCAGCGTCGGCGTCGTGTCCGATTCCGGATTGATGCGGGCGATCTGCTCCATGCCGCGGCGCTCGACCTTTTCGACATTGCCCTTGTCATCGAACACCACGACGAGGATCGACTGGCTGGTCACCTTGGGCCGCAGAAAGGCATATTGTGCCGTGTTGCGCGTCACATAATACCATTCGCGATTGTCGAACTGCGATCCGAAGGTCGGGCGGCCGAGCGTCTTGCCGACCGACTCGCGATTGTCGACGCCGGGCTGGATCGAGGTCAGCAGCGTCTCATCGACGAGATAGCCCTGCGAGGTGCGGATGCGCGAGCAGCCCGAGGTCAACATCACGGCAGCAATCGCCACCACCACCAGGGCCTTGCCCATCATCTTCTCCATACCCGTCCCCAGCGCCCGCACGGCCGCAAGGGATCGTCACACAACGCCCGCGACCATTATACACTGTCGCCGTGCCTTGCCAGCCGCGATAAGGGCCGCCTGATGATGTCGTTGTTCTCCGCCCTGCGCCGTGCCCTCGCGCCCACCATCCCGGCGCACCCCGCCAACGCGCTCTATGCCGCGCTGGTTGCCGAGGCGCGCCAGCCCGAATGGTATCTGGCCGGCGAAGTGCCCGATACGCTCGATGGCCGTTTTGACATGCTGGCGCTGGCGCTGGCCCATGCCGTGCTGCGCCTGGAAGGCGAGGACCCGGCCTTTTGCGCGCAGCTGACCGAGCGTTTCATCACCGACATGGACGGCACGCTGCGCCAGGATGGCGTCGGTGACCAGAATGTCGGCAAGCATATCGGCCGCATGGTCGCCGCCCTGGGCGGGCGCATCGGCGCCTATCGCGACGCCGGCGACGATGATGCGGCGCTCGCCGAGGCGCTGCGGCGCAATCTGTGGCGCGGCGCCGCGGTGCCCGCCGATGCCGTTGACTGGGTGGTGGCGGCGGTGCGGCGCCTGGCGGCCCGGCTGGCGGCGACACCGGCGGCTGATCTGATCGACGGGCGGATCGCGGCATGACCGTCGAGCTTTCCCGGCTGCTGCCGGCGCGCGACATCGGCAGCGCGGTCCGCCACCACCGTATCGAGGCGACAGCCGCCGAATGTGCCGCGCTGGCGGCGCGCTTCGGCCTGGTCGAGCTCGCCAGTCTGTCCGCCAGCTTCGACGTGCTCCGCGATGCCGCCGGCATCCGCATCACCGGCAGCCTTGCCGCCACCGGCAGCCAGCCATGCGTCGCCACTGCCGACCCGGTGCCGTTCGCGCATGAGGAAGCGGTGGCGCTGCTGCTGACCGAAAGCCTGCCCGAAGGCGACGAGATCGAGCTGGGCGCCGACGATCTCGACAGCGAGCCGCTGCTTGGCGACATCGTCGACCTCGGCGAAATCGCCGCCCAGGCGCTCGGGCTGGCGCTCGATCCCTATCCGCGCTCGGCCCAGGCCGCGGTGGGCGTCATCAGCGAAAGCGAGGCGCGCGCCGCCGCCAGCCCGTTCGCGGT
>JAIXZK010000354.1 GCA_027489695.1 Sphingomonadales bacterium | reverse complement strand
GCCGGCGTTTCGACAGCGGTCATCGGCGATCCTCAGGCATAGCGGTCAGTGGGTGAAGATGCGGCGCGGCGCGGCGGCGTTGTCGTATCGGCGACGGGGGCCGGCGCGGGCAGCGCGGCGGGCGCCGGGCGCGGCTCGCTGCCGGAGGCATGGCGCTGCTCGCCGCCCGCCGCGCCGCCGGCGAGCATGGTGGCCGACGACGCGGCGCTACTGCCGTCGCCACGACTGGCGAAATCGAGGCTGTGCAGCCGATAGCCCTGCGCCGCCAATTCGGCGGCAAGCCGCGGCGCCTCACCCGACAGCGCCGCAGCCGCCGGCGTCGATTCCGCCGACAGGCGGATGCGCAGATCATCGGCGCTGCCGGCCATACCGATCTGGACCAGGCCGAGCCGCTCGCTGGCCATCGCCATCGCGGCCTCGAAACCGGCATCGGGCGCGACCGGCGCTGGCACTCCCCCGGTGGCGACGGGTGCGGCAACGGCGGCCGGGCCGGCCGGCGCCGCGCTGGTGGCAAACGACAGAGCGGAAGGCGCCGGCTCCGGCGTACCGGCCGGTGGCACGACCGCCGGCAACCGGGCGGCGGCCCGCCGCGGCGCCGCGACGACGATGGCGTCGCGCGGTGCAGCGGCAATATCGACAGGCGCGGGCGGCAGGCCGGCATTGCCGCCAAGCGATGGCGGCGAGGCTGCTGGAGCGGGTGACGCCGGCAGGCCCGCCACGGCGGCGGTGACGGCCGGCGCCGCGGCAATGGCACTGTCGCGCGCTGGCAGCGGTGGCGGCACTGTCGCAGCCGGCACCGGGGTCGCGGCCGGCTCGCGCGGCTCGGCACGCGATAGCGCGGGCACCCCGACCGGCGTCGGTGCGTCGAGGGCCGGGCTCGCGGCACCGCGCCGTGGCGCGCTCACCAAGGCCGGCGGTGCCGCCGGCGCCCTGCCCCGAACGGGCGATCGGGCACCGAGCGGCGACACCGCCGCTGCCGGCCGCGCGGGCGACGGCGATGGCGATGGCGCGCCAGGGTCGCCGATCGCCCCGTCCAGCGGGCTTCCCGTCGCGGCAGCAGGCAGGATGGCCGCGGCCGGCGTGGGCAGCGACGCTGGCGATGGCGGTGCTAGTGGTGACGTCGCCGCTGGTGGCGATGTCGCCGCGCCAGATGCCGCTTCCGGATTTGTCGCGCCCGAGCGGGCCGGCGCGGGCGGCGGCAATATCGTCGCGCGGGTCGGCAATGCCGGTGATGCGTCGCCCCCCGGCAACGCCGGATCCATCGCAGCCGGCGCGGCGATTGCCGTCACTGAGTTCGACGATGTCGCCCGTACCGGCAGTGCGGCCGGCGGCAGCAGGGAGGACGCGGGACGCATCGGGTCCGCGCCGGATCGCTTACCGGCACGCGCCGGCAGCGCCCCCGCAGCCCCCCGCGCCGGTACCGGTTCGAGCGCCGGCCGGGGCACGCCGGGGCGCGGTGTCGCCACCGCTTCTGCCGCCATATCCTCAGGCTGGGCTTGTCCGACGATGCGGCCGGCCGACAGGGCCGCCGCGCCCGGCAGCGTGGGTGGCGGCAGTGGCGGCGGCGCGCCACCGCCGACAGGCGCCGGCTCGGCGCTTGCCGTTGCGGCGGTGTTCGATCCTGCCGGCCGCGGTGTCTCCGGAAACGGCGGCGGTGTATTTGGCGGCAAGGGCTGCGGCGCCGCCCGGTCCTCTGCGGCCTCCTCTTCGGATCGGCGAGCCGGCGGCGCGGCGGCAAGCGGCCCGCGCCGGGCCTCGGATCGGGCGGGAGAAACAGGGGCGCGATTGACCGGAAGCGCCGGCGACGCCTCGGGCGTCATCCCCGCCGGGCCGATCGGCGGCGGTCGCAGTGCCACGGCCGACGGCGGCGCGAACATCCCGGCCGAACTGTCGTCATGGTCGGGTACCGCGCCCGGGGCCGCGGCGCCGGCGGTCGCGAGATCCCGGGCAGCGGGCCCTTCCGGCGCGGCGTGCGCTCCAATAGCCGGCGACCACGTCGCCGCGCCGGACAGCGCCGGCGGCGGATCGAAGACAGACCGCGCCGGGCCGGGGGTATCGCCACCGCGCGCCGGGATCGGCGATCGGGCAGCGACCCGCGGCGCGCCGGCGACCATTGTCGGCAACAGCGCCCGTCGCCCGCCATGGTGCCGGATGGCGCGTCCGGCCGCTTCGGCGGCATCGCCGATGCGCGGAGGGATCGAAATTTCCGGCGCCGCCAACGCGGCCGGAGCGATTACCGCACCTGCCGCAGCATCCGCCGCGCCGGCGACGGCCGTCGCGACAGACAGCGACGCCGGGCGTGGACTGGGTGACGACGGCGCCAGCCGGGGCGGCGGTACCATCACCGGCGGCAGCGACAGGACACCGGCAATCGGAGCGTTGTCGGGCCCGATGTTAGGCAGATCCGCCGCACCGAGCTCGCCATCGGGCAGCGCCAGTCCAAGCAACATGGCGAAACTGCCGCCGCCCGGCGCTGCGCCGGCGGCGGCAATCGGCAGCGGCAGCCCCGCCGGGGCAGCGATGGCGACGCTGGTCGGAGTCATCGTGGCCCCCCGTCGCGGCGGGCGATGGCAGCATCGACGGCGGCCTGGGCCCGCGCCAGCGCCGCCGCCAGCGTGTCGCGTTCGCCGCGCCGCACCGCCAGGCGTTCCGCCAATTGTTCGGCAAGGCCACCCAGCATCGCCGCGGTGCCGGCGCGCGCCGCCAGCGCGCCGGCGCCGGCTGCCCCCGGCGCCGGCGCTGCCGCTGCCACCAGCCCCGCCACCCGGTCGATCAACCCGGCATCGGCCGTCACTGCCGCCTGCGCGCGGCCAAGCGCCGCCATCGCCTGCCGCGCCCTTATGCGCCGCACCCGGATAAGCCGGTCGAGCCGATTGCTGCCTGCCCGGGTCATGCCGGCACCAGATCGGCAAGTTCGCGGCGCGCCACTTCGGCGGCCACGCGCTCGCCGCGCGCCTGGCTGCGATAGGCCTCCAGCCGCGGCGCCAGCGCCAGCGCGGCGTCAAGCTCGGCATCGGCGCCGGGCGCATAGGCCCCCATCAGCACCAGGTCGCGATTGTCCTCGATCAGCGCCGTCATGCGGCGGAAGCGCGCCGCGGCGGCGAGATGCTCGGGCGCGCAGACATCGGCCATCACCCGGCTTGCGGAGCGCACCAGGTCAATCGCCGGAAACTGCCCGCGCCCGGCCAGCCCGCGCGACAGCAGCACATGGCCGTCGAAGACGCCGCGCGCCGCATCGAGCAGCGGGTCTCCCCCCTCATTGCCCTCGTCGAGAACGGTGGCGATCAGGCTGATGGCACCGCCGCTGGCACGCTCGCCGCCGGCGCGTTCGGCCAGCGTCGCGATCAGCGCCATCGCCGAGGCCGGATAGCCGCGCGCGCCAACGGGTTCGCCACGCGCCAGCGCGACATCGCGGGCGCCATGGATCACGCGGCTGAGGCTGTCGAGGATCAGCAGCACGTGCCGCCCCTCGCCGCGAAAGCCCTCGGCGATGGCAAAGGCGCGTTCGGCGCCGCGTACCCGCTGCAAGGGCGCGTCGCTGGCCGGCACGGCGATGGTGACGATGCGGGTCCGCTCGGCGCCGGCGAGTTCGCGCTCGATGAAATCGGTGATCTCGCGCCCACGCTCGCCGATCAGCGCGACGATCACGACATCGGCCGCCGCCCAGCGCGCGATCTGGCCGAGCAGCACCGACTTGCCGACGCCGGTCCCCGCCATGATGCCGACACGCTGGCCACGCCCGAAGCTGAGCAGGCCGTCGATGGCGCGCACGCCGGTTTCGAGCGGTTCGGTGACGGACAGCCGCTGCGCCGGGCCGAGCGTGCACCCGCCGGCCGGCAGTGTCCGGTCCGCGCGCACCGGCCCCTGCCCGTCGAGCGGCCGGCCAAGGCCATCGATGACCCGGCCGAGCAGCGCCGGGCCGGCAGCGATTACATCAGAGAGGCCATCGGCGATGAGCGCGGCACCCGGCGCGATGTCGCCCAGCGGCGCCAGCCCGAGCAGCAGCGCCCGGCCCTCGACAAAACCGATGATCTCCGCCGGCTGGCGGCGCACCCCGATCAGCGCGCGGCTGCCGACCGGCGCGTCGATGCCGATCGCCGTCAGCAGATTGCCGTCGAAGGCCACCACCCGGCCGCCACGGCGCACCGGCAGCGGCGCCGGCGATACCGCGGCGATGCGCCGAGCCAGAGCGGCACCGGCGGTCATCCGATGCCCTCCAGCGCCGCCGCCAGCCGTTGCGCCAGGTCGACGGGCACGACGAAATCCGGGCCGTCGAGGCGGAACGCATCGCGTGCGAGCCCGGCATCGACGGCGGTCGCCAGCCCCGGCAGATGCGGCGCCAGCCGCGCCAGCGTGTCGGGGTGGGCGCACAGCGTCGGCGCGGTGGCGGTTTCGACCAGCGCCAGCGCCGTCGTCGCCAGCGGCAGCAGCGCCTGCGGTCGCGCCAGTTCCGCCGCCAGCACCGTTTCGGCGAGTGCCCGCACCAGATCGGCCAGCAAGGGCGCCAGCGCGGCGGCATCGATGACGCAGGCAGCGTGCAGCGCCGCGGCAGCCTCGGCGAGATCGGCGCGGAGCGGCGCCAGGCCCGCTTCGGCGGCGGCGCTGCCGGCGGCATGACCGGCGTCGAAGCCGATCGCCACGCCGGCGGCATGGGCTTCGGCGCGAATGGCGTCGAGATCGGGCGGCGGCGGCGCGGGCTCGGCCAGCGGCTGCGGGCGCGGCGACAGGCTGTCGAGCAGCCGCGCCAGCCCGTCGCCAGGGGCGAGCCGGGCGGCAAGGCCGGGCCCCGCCGGCCGCGGCGCGGACGGCCACAGCATCGCCGCTTCGGTGCCGGCCAGCCGGGCGAGGAGCAGCGCCTCAGACATAGGCGCCCGCCGCGCCCGGCATCATGATGGTGCCCGCCTCGCCCAGCCGGCGCACCACGGCGCACAGTTCGGCGCGTGCCGCTTCGACCTCGGCGCGCTTCGTTGGCCCGCGCTCGGCGAGCTCGTCCTGCAATTGCGCCGCCGCCCGGCTCGACATGGCGGCGAAGACCCGCTCCAATATGTCCGGCTCGGCTCCCTTCAGCGCCACCGACAGCAGCGCCGGATCGGCCTCGCGCAGCACCAGCTGCATGTCCTTCGGCCCCAGCGCCATGATGTCGGCAAAGACGAACTGCTGCGCCGCGACATCGTCGGCGAGCGCCTGGTCGACCTCGGCCAGCGCATCGAGCAGCAGCTTGCGGTTGTTGGACAGCTTGACCAACCGCGCCGTGAAATCGGTACCGGCGAGCGCGGTATCGTTGACCGGCGCCGCCTGCGTCGAAAGCTTGGCCTCGAGATCGGCCTCGAGATCGGCGATCACTTCGGCCTGCACCGGCTTCAGCGTCGCCAGCCGCGGCACGACATCGACGCGCACGCTCTCCGCCAGCGCATCGAGCACCGCCGCCGCCTGCGCCTCGGGCAGATGCGCCAGCACCAAAGTCACCGCCTGGGGATGTTCGTCGGCGAGCAGCGTGGCGATGGTCGGCGTGTCGATCCAGTCGAGCAGCGCGAAGCGGCGCGGCGCCGCCGGTGGGCCGATATCGTCGATCATGCGGGCGGCGCGCGGCTGGCCGAGCGCCCGGCCGATCCGCGCCCGCACCTGCCGGCCCTGCGCATCCAGTGCCGCCACCTTGCGGGTGCGCGCCAGGAACTCGTCGAGCACCGCATCGATGGCGGCGGGGTCGATTTCCGCGACGGTCAGCATCGCCTCGCCGACGGCGCGGACTTCAGGCGCCTCCAGCCGGCGCAGCAGCTCGGCGGCCTGCGCCTCCTCCAGCAACAGGATCAGGATGGCGCATTTCTGCGCACCCGTGAGGGCGGCGGCAGCGCTCATGTCGCCGCCAGCATCTGGCGCGCGACGGCGGTGGCGCGATCGGCGTCGCTGTCGACCAGCTCGCGCGCCGATCCCAGCTTTTCGCGGTAATCGACCAGCGCCGGCGGCGGCGCGGCGGCAAGGTCGCCGCCATCGACGGTGGCGGGAGCGGTAGCGCCCGGGGCCTCGGCGACGGCGCCGACCTCGGCCACGCCGGCCCGGCTTTCGCCGGCGGCAAGGCGGGGGGCCGGGACACCGACCTCGCCGGTTTCGGCGTCCGCCGTTGCCGCGGCCAGCAGCGCCGCCGCGCGCCGCCGCCGCCGGAACAGCAGCACGCCGATCGCCAGCACCGCGACGACGCCGAGCCCGAGCAGCGCCCAGGGCATGGTCTGTTCGACCACCGGCTGCTGATACCAGGCGCGCGGCGCCGCCGGCTCGGCAGCAAAGCCGCGCAGCTGCACCTCGACGATATCGCCGCGCGCCGCATCATAGCCGACGGCGCCGCGAATGATGCGCGCCAGCTGTGCCAGATCGGCCGGCGTCGCCTTGCGCAGCGCGGTGCGATCGATGACGACGGCGACCGACAACCGCTTCAGGCGCGGCGTGCCGGCGCGCGTCACCGAAATGTCGCGGCCGACATCCCAGGCGCGGTTGGTCGTCTCGTTGGTCAGGCTGGTGCCCGGCGGCGGCGCGGCGGCGGCGGCGGGGGGCGTCGCCGACAATTGCGCCGCCTGCGGCGCGGTGTTGCTCAGCGCGCCGGGAATGCCGCGCGCCGGCGCCGGGCTGTTGTCGATGGCGCGGCTCGCCGCTTCACTTTTCAGCACGCCGGGCGCGACGCGCTCGCTGGTTGCCTCGGACTGGCTGAAGTCGACATCAGCGGCGACTTCGGCGGTGAAGCGGCCGGCGCCGACCAGCGGCGTGAGCAGCTTCATCAGCCGCTCGCGCACCAGCCCCTCGACCTTGACCTGATAGCCCAGCTGCACGCTTTCGCCGGCACCGGCCGACAGCAGCGCCCCCGACTGGTCGACGACACTGACGCGATCGGGCGCCAGGCCGGGCACCGATGACGACACGAGCCAGACGATGGCACGCACCTGCGCCTCGCCGAGCACCCGGCCCGGCGCCAGCCCGACGAACACCGATGCCGAGGGCGGCGCCTTGTCGCGCACGAAGACACTGGGTTCGGGCACGGCGATGTGCAGCGTCGCGCGCTTGACGCCGTCGATCGCCTCGATGGAGCGCGCCAGTTCGACTTCCGTCGCCGATTTCAGCCGCGCCGCCTCGACGGCGCGGCTGAGCCCCAATGGCATGTCGCCGACCGGATCGAGGGCGCG
>JAIXZK010000170.1 GCA_027489695.1 Sphingomonadales bacterium | reverse complement strand
CCTGGTCGCGCTGGCGCGGCGCGTGCCGCTGGCGGTGCCGGTGGCGCTGGCGTTGGCGGTGGCGTTGCTCGGCACAGCGCTGGCGCTGGCGACGGCGCGGCGGGTGTCATTGGCGGCGCTGGCGCCGAAGCTGTCGCGGCTCGATCCGCTGAAAGGCCTGGCCAAGCTCTTCTCGCCGAGCGCTGCGGTCGGCGCGGTGACCGCAATCCTCAAGCTGGCGGCGGTGGCGGCGCTGGCGCAATTCGTGGCGCTGCCGCTGCTGCCTGGGCTGGTCGAGGCGGGGGAGGGGGCGGGCGGCCTCGCCGGCGTCGGCGGTGCCGTTGCCCGCCTTGCCATGGCCGGCGCGCTGCTGCTCGCCGCGATCGCCGCCATTGATGCCGGGGCGAGCTTCCTGATCCGCGAGAACCGGCTGAAAATGACCCGCGACGAGGTGCGCCGCGAGAGCCGCCAGAACGACGGCGCCCCCGAGATCAAGGCCGCCATCCGCCGCGCCCAGTTCGCCGCCGCCAGCCGTCGCATGCAGGGCGCGCTCAAGGATGCCGCCGTCGTCGTCGTCAACCCGCTGCACTTCGCCGTCGCCATGCGCTACGACGCCGGCAGCGATGCGGCGCCGGTCGTCGTCGAAAAGGGCCGGCTGGAAATCGCCGCCGCCATCGTCACCGCGGCGCGGGCGCTCGACATTCCGGTCATCCGCTCGCCGCGGCTGGCGCGGGCGCTGTTCTTCACGGCGCGGCGCGGCGAGCCGGTGCGCGAGGAGCTGTTCGCCGCCGTCGCCACCATCCTGGCGTTTGTCATGAGCTTCGACGCGCCGGAAACGGAGGCGCCGCCGCCGGTCAGCGTGCCGCCGGATTTCGATTTCGACGAGACCGGCGCGCGGCGGCGGCCGGGCGCATTCTGAGAGAGAAGAGTGCCTCCGGCGGCTGGGGCTGAGGCCCCAGCCGCCGGAGGCATCTTGCCTTAGAAGGTAAACCGCGCCGTGCCGCCGAAGGTGCGCGGCTGGTTCGGATAGCCCGAGAAGCTGCCGGTCTGCGCCACCGACGGGAAGGCGGAGAGCAGGAAGCGGTCGTTGGTGATGTTGCGGCCCCAGATGCTCAGCTCCAGGCCGTTCTTCAGCTGCAGCGTCGCGGCGCCGTTGAGCAGGTTCTGCTCGCGGCGGAAGTCGGGATAACCGTCGACGACCTGGACATTGCTCTGGTGGTTGAAGTCGCCGCGCACGATCAGGCGGTGTTCGCCAAGGTCAAAGCGGTAGGAGCCGCCGATGGTGACCGAATATTCGGGGATGCCGGCCGGGCGCGTGCCCGACAGGTCGCCGAAGCTGCTTTGCGTGAATTTGTCGTAGCGCGGATCGAGCCAGGCGACGTTGAGGTTCAGCGCCAGCTGGTCGACGGGGCGGACATTGGCATCGAATTCAACCCCGTATGTCGATTGCTTCTCGGCATTGACGAGCTGGAAGCCGGTGCCGAGGAAGACATTCTGCTGGAAGCCCTCGAGGCTCTGCTGGAACACCGCCAGGTTGAACGAGGCGCGACCGAACTGCGCCTTGATGCCGCCTTCATAGACGGTGGCATATTCCGGGCTGGCCGAACGCGTTCCGGTGGTCAGATTGGCGAGCGCCAGACCAGCGGTGCGGATCGGCGAAGCGGCCGGGTTGCTGACCGGCGAGCCCGGGATGAAGATCGAGGCCGGCGGCCGGCTGTCGCGCGACAGGTTGAACGACGATGCCTTGAAGCCGGTGGCGTGCGTCACATAAAGGCTGATGCGATCGCTGACCTTGTAGTTGAGGCGCAGCGTATAGGCGAGATCCTTGTCGAAGGTGCGGCCATCCTCGACGGCGTTCGGATAGTTGAGGAACGGCGGCAGGAACTGCAGCGGGCGCAGCGCCAGCAGCGGGTTGAACTGCGGGTTGTTGGCAACCGCCGCCGGCACGCCGATCTGGGTGCCGATGGCGACGAGATCGAGGCCAGAGAAGACATCCGTCGAGGTGACGTTGGTCGAAACGCGCTTGCGGTCCTCGGTATAGTTGAAGCCGGCGGTGAAGGTCAGCTTCTCGCTGACGGCGAAATCGAACTGGCCGAACAGCGAGATCGCCTGGTTGCTGTAGCGATAATCCTCGAAAATGCCCTGGCCGGCGGCGCCGAAGCTGCCGGTGGGGAAGCCGAGCAGGGCTTCGACATTGCGATAGCCGCCGCCGCTCAGGATATTGGCATAATTGCGGAAGTCGCGACCATAGGTCAGATTGTTGCCGAAATCGATGCTTTCGGTGAAATAATAGGCACCGACCAGGAAGTTGAAGAAGCCATCGAAGTTCGACGCCAGCCGCACTTCGCCGGTCCAGGTATCGATCGCGGTATCGGCGACGTTGCTGCCGATGAGATCGGCGCTGGTGAAGTCCGAATCCTGGTTGGTGCTGCTGCGCACGCCGCGCCAGGCGCCGATGCCGGTCAGGGTCAGCTTGTCACCGATGTCGTAATCGACCTGCAGCGACAGGCCATAGTTCTTGATCTTGTTGGTCGATTCGAAATTGTTGTAAACGTTGAAGGAAAACGGATTGGCCGAATCGATGCGGCCGCCGAGGGCGCGCACGGCGTTGCCGGTCGGGCCGTCGACGAGGTTGACCGCGATGCAGCAATTTTCGTCGATGCTGTCGTAATCGCCGATCAGGCGCAGCGTCAGGCTGTCGCTCGGCTCCCACAGCAGCTGGCCGCGGATGCCCCAGCGGTTGCGATCGTTGAAATCGGTGTTGAGGTTGAGATCACGGGCGAAACCGTCGCGGCGGTTGTAGTTGCCGGCGATGCTGAACGCGAGCTGGTCGTTGATCGGCCCGGTGACGTCAGCCTTGACGATCAGCGCATTGTAATTGCCATAGCTGACTTCCGCCGACCCGCCGAACTCATGCTTCGGGCGTGCGGTGACCACCGAGATGATGCCGGCGGACGCGTTCTTGCCGAACAGCGTCGACTGCGGGCCGCGCAGCACTTCGATGCGCTCGACATTGGGCAGGTCGCCGATCTGGGCGGCGGAACGCGAGCGATAGACGCCGTCGATGAACACGCCGACCGACGGTTCGATGCCGGGGTTGTTGGCGCCATTGCCGAAGCCGCGGATGATGAAATTGGTGTTGGCCGAGCTTTGCAGCTGGGTGACGCGCAGGCTGGGCACCAGGCTCTGCAGGTCGAGCAGGTCGCGGACCTGGGCCTGCTGGATGGTGGCGCCATCGGTGACGGCGACCGAGATCGGCGTGTCGAGCAGGGTGGCGGTGCGCTTCGAGGCGGTGACGATGATCACCTCGTCCTCGGCGACGGCATTTTCTGTAGCGGTCGCTGCATCATTGGCAGTATCAGCCGGAGCGGCCTGGGAAAAGGCGGGGGTCGCCGTGGCGAATGCGGAAATCGAAGCAAGCAACAAGGCCCGAACGGGGCCGGTTCCGGAACGCATGATTGTCCTTCCCAAAGATCCAGGCAAACGAAAATTGCCACATTTGTGCCGATACCAGAACGGATCGGTGCCATGATCATCGCCAGGCGGCTCGAAATGATTTCGAGGACGGGCCGATGCGAGCGGCCGGATAGCGAAGTTCCAATTGTTTGCAAAGGCCACGCACGAATTTTTTTTGCCCGTCCCCATCTTTTTCGGCGGCTGCGATCGGGCGGTGGGCGGCCTATGCAGGCGGAATGAGTGCCCAATCGCCGCCCGCGGCTTGCCGATGACCCCGTCTCCCGCCGCCGTCGCCGAGATGCTGGCGCGCGCCACCGGTGGCGATATCGGGGTGACGCGGATCGAGGCGCTGTCCGGCGGCGCTGCCTCGGCGACCTATGCCGTCGACGCGCAGCGGGCCGGCGCGCCCTGGCCGCTGATCCTGCAATGCGCCGCCGCGGGCACGGTGAGCGAGGGCGGCATGGCCAAGGCAGTGCAGGCGCGGCTGCAGCAGCTGGCGTTTCGCCATGGCCTGCCCGTTGCCGAGGTCGTCGCCGTGCTCGCGCCAGCGGACGGGATGGGCGAGGGTTTCGTGATGACCCGCATCGAGGGCGAGGCGCTGGCGCCGCGCTGGCTGAAAGGGGAGGATTTCGCCGTCGCCCGCGCCGCGCTGACCGGGCAATGCGCCGCGGTGCTGGCGCGGCTGCATGCGATCCCGCTCGGCGAAGTGGCCGATCTCGGGCTGCCGGCCGGGCGCATCGCTGTGCAGCGCGAGCGCATGTTCGCCCATTATCGCTCGTTCGGCGTGCATTCGCCGGTGTTCGATCTGGCCTTTGCCTGGCTGGCCGAACGCTGCGGCGATGCCGAACCGCGGGCGCTGGTGCATGGCGATTTCCGCTCCGGCAATATCATCGTCGATGCCGGCGGCCTGGCGGCGGTGCTCGACTGGGAACTGGCGCATCTGGGTGACCCGATCGAGGATCTCGGCTGGCTGTGCTGCAATGCCTGGCGCTTCGGCCAATGGCAGAAGCCGGTCGGCGGCTTCGGCGAACGCGAGGCGCTGTACGAGGCCTATGCCGCCGCCGGCGGCGGGCCGGTGGACCGGGCCCGCGCCCATCTCTGGGAAGTCTGGGGTACGCTGCGCTGGGGCCTGTCATGCCTGCAGCTCGGCCATGATCATGTCAGCGGCCGGGTGCCGTCGGTCGAGCGCGCCGCGATCGGGCGGCGGGTATCCGAGGTCGAGCTTGATCTCCTCCACCTCATCCGCTTCGGGGGCATATGAGCGAGCAGATCGAAGCCGCCGCGTTGATCGAGGCGGTATCGCTCTTCCTGGGCGAGATCGAGCCGCGGCTGCACGGCCGCGAGGCCTTTCATGCCAAGGTGGCGAAGAACGCGCTGGCCATTGTCGCACGCGAACTGGCGCAGCGGCCGCAAAAGGCGGAAGCTGCGGCGCTCGGCGGCTTTCTCGGCCATGATGCCGGCATCGACGCGCTGCGCAGCGAAATCTGCGGCCGGCTGCGCGCCGGCCAGCTGACCCCGGAAACGCCGGGGCTGCTCGAGGCGCTGACCGCGGCGACGCTGGCCAAATGCGCCGTCGACAACCCGCGCTATTCGACCTTCCGCCGCCTGGCCGGCCAGTGAGCAACGCGGCCGGCCCGGCGCCCGGCACGCTGCTCGCCGCGCCGATCCTGCCGACGCTGCTGCGCTTCGCGCTGCCCAACATGGGCGCCATGCTCGCTGGCTCCGCGGCGGCGATCGCGGAAACCGCCTATGTCGGCAGCCTCGGCGTTGCGGCGCTCGCCGGCATGGCCATCGTCTTCCCGACGATCATGCTGCAGGGCATGCTTTCGGCCGGCGCCATCGGCAGCAGCATTTCCTCGGCGATCGCCCGCGCGCTTGGCGCCGGCGACGAGGCGCGCGCCCGGGCGCTGGCTTTCCACGCCATCGTCATCGGCATTGCCGCCGGGCTGCTCACCACCTTGTTGATCGAGCTGGCGGCGCCGGCGCTCTACGGCGCGCTCGGCGGCCGCGGTGACGCACTGGCCGAGGCCGTGGTCTTCGCCCGGGTCGCCTTCCTTGGCGCCACCGGGGTCTGGCTGCTCAATCTGCTCGGCGCGGTGGCGCGCGGCGCCGGGGACATGGTGGTGCCGTCGGTGACGCTGCTGCTGACGGCGGTGCTGCAGGTCGTTGTCGGCGGTGCCCTGGGGCTCGGGCTCGGACCGCTGCCGCGGCTCGGCATGGCCGGCATCGCCATGGGGCAGGTTGTCGCCGCCAGCATCGGCGCGCTGGTGCTGCTGCGCTATCTTGCGTCGCCGCGTTCGAAGATCCGGCTGGTGCCGATGGCGCCGTCGCTGGAAGTCGTTCGCGACATCATGCGCATCGGCGGCCTTGCCTGCCTGTCGCCGCTGCAGACGGTGGCGACGGTGCTGATCCTGACGCGGATCGTCGCCGTGCAGGGCCCGGCGGCGCTGGCCGGCTATGGCATCGGCACGCGGCTGGAATTCCTGCTGGTACCGATCGCCTTTGCCTTTGGCGTCGCCTCGGTGCCGCTGGTCGGCACCGCGATCGGCGCCGGCAATGTGGCGCGGGCACGTGCGGTGGCCTGGACGGCGGCGGCGCTGGCCGCCGGCCTGCTCGGCAGCATCGGCATCGTGCTGGCGCTGTGGCCGCAGCTCTGGGTCGCGATGTTCACCTCCGATGCCGCGACCACGGCGGCGGCGTCGGCCTATTTCGGCTGGGCGGGGCCGACCTATGTTTTCTATGGCCTGGGGCTTTGCCTCTATTTCTCGTCGATGGCGGCGGGGCGCATCCAGGGCGTGATGCTGGCCGGCACGCTGCGGCTCGGGATCGTCGCGATCGGCTGGCTGGTGTTCACCCGCTCGCCGCCGCCGCCGGAAACGACCTTTGCGCTGGTGGCGCTGGCGATGGCGGGTTACGGCCTCGCCTCGGTCGCCGCGGTGCGCTGGAGCGACTGGCGCCCCGCGGCGCGCTGATCGCCGCCGCCGGTTTCGCAGCAGCGACGGCGATGGTAGCAAGTGTCGCAGCATTTCCCGCCGAGGCCGCGATGACCATTCCTGACCATGCCAATCACCATGCCGCGATCGATCCGACCCGGGATCAGGTCCGCGCGCTGCGCGACCATGGCCGCGACGGCCCGGTGGTGATGCTCAACCTGCTGAAGTTCCGCGAGCTGGCCGATTATCCGGACGGGCAGGGGGCGCCGGGCACGACCGGCGCCGAGGCCTATGCCCATTATGAACACGCCTTCACCATCGCGGTCGGCCATGTCAGCCAGGCCGAGGTACTCTACAAGGGCCCCTGCGAGCAGGTCTTCATCGGCATGGCCGGCACGCCCGAAACGGACTGGGATGCGGTGCTGCTGGTCCGCTACCCCAGCCGCCAGCATTTCCTGGCGATGATGGCCGATGCGACCTATCGCGACGCGCTGGTGCACCGCTATGCCGGGCTGGCGCGCACGGTGCTGATCCAGTGCGGTTGAAGTGACAGGATCGAACATGGTTGCGCTCGGGGCGTGAAGGCGTATTAACCGGCCGGCATCGCTGCCCGGCGGCCAGGCTGGGGCGGCATAGAACGGGGAAATCATGGCCGGCCGTCCGATCGCACCGAGACCTTTGTCGCCGCATCTCGGCATCTGGAAATGGCAGGTCCATGCCATCGTCTCGATCCTGCACCGCATCACCGGCAATGCCATGGCGCTGGGGGCGATGTGGCTGTTCCTGTGGTGGCTGGTCGCCGCCGCCACCGGCGCCGAAGCCTATGGCGTGTTCCTCGATGCCGCCACCGGCTGGTTCGGCATCGTGATCGGCATCGGCTGCACCTGGCTGTTCTTCCAG
Source organism: Sphingomonadales bacterium (assembly GCA_027489695.1). Lineage (GTDB taxonomy): Bacteria > Pseudomonadota > Alphaproteobacteria > Sphingomonadales > Sphingomonadaceae > Sandarakinorhabdus. Next base: position 1,748 of record JAIXZK010000170.1, on the reverse strand, counting down.
CACCTGTGTTCGGGCATCCGGCATCTGGTGATGGATACCGGCGCGGCCTTTGATCTCGCCGTGTCGCGCCGCGCCGCCTTTGCGACCCTGGTCGCGTCGGTGGCGCTCACCGCCCTGACCTGGGCGGCAATCATCCTGACCAAGGGGCTGTAGGCCATGGGTGCCGGAACCGATCTTGGCCGCGTCCGCGGCCTGGGTGCCGCCAAGGAGGGCGTGCATCACTGGTGGATGCAGCGGGTGACCGCCATCGCCAATATCGCGCTGATGCTGTGGTTCGTCGCCTCCCTGGTGCGCCTGCCCAGCCTCGATCACGGCAGCGTGGTGCTGTGGCTGCGACAGCCTGTCGCTGCGGTGCCGATGCTGCTGCTCATCCTTTCGGTTTTCTGGCATTTCCGCCTGGGGGTGCAGGTCCTGCTCGAGGATTATCTGCATGGGCCCACCCGGGTGCTGGCGATGCTGGCATTGAACTTTTATGCCTTGGCGGGCGGCGCGGCAGCAGTGTTCGCGGTGCTCAAAATCGCTCTTGGGAACGCCTGATGCCGGAAGCCTATCAGATCATCGATCACGTCTATGACGCGGTTGTCGTCGGCGCCGGCGGCTCCGGCCTGCGCGCCGCCATGGGCATCGCCGAAGCCGGGCTGAAGACCGCCTGCATCACCAAGGTGTTCCCGACGCGCAGCCATACGGTGGCGGCGCAGGGTGGCATCGCGGCGAGCCTTGGCAACATGGGGCCGGACCACTGGACCTGGCATATGTACGATACCGTCAAGGGTTCGGACTGGCTGGGCGACCAGGATGCCATCGAATATCTCTGCCGCGAGGCACCCGCCGCGGTCTATGAACTCGAACATTTCGGCGTGCCGTTCAGCCGCACCGAAGCTGGCCGCATCTATCAGCGGCCGTTCGGCGGCATGATGCAGAACATGGGCGCTGGCCCCCCGGCGCAGCGCACTTGCGCCGCCGCCGATCGCACCGGCCATGCCATGCTGCACGCGCTCTACCAGCAGAGCCTGAAGTACTCGACCGACTTCTACATCGAATATTTCGCCATTGATCTCATCATGGTGGATGGCGAGTGCCGCGGCGTCATCGCCATCAACATGGACGATGGCTCGATCCACCGCTTCCGGTCGCATCAGACGGTGCTCGCCACCGGCGGCTATGGCCGCTGTTATTTTTCGGCGACCAGCGCGCACACCTCCACCGGCGATGGCGGCGGCATGGCGATCCGCGCCGGCGTTGCCATGCAGGACATGGAATTCGTGCAATTCCACCCGACCGGCATCTATGGCGCCGGCGTGCTGATCACCGAAGGCGCGCGCGGCGAGGGCGGCTATCTGACCAACAGCGCCGGCGAACGCTTCATGGAACGCTATGCGCCTTCGGCCAAGGACCTCGCCTCGCGCGATGTCGTCAGCCGTTCGATGGCGATGGAAATCCGCGAAGGCCGCGGCGTCGGCGCCGAGGGCGACCATATCTTCCTGCATCTGAACCATATCGACCCGGCCGTGCTGCACGAGCGGCTGCCGGGCATTTCGGAGACGGCAAAGGTCTTCGCCGGTGTCGATGTCACCAAGGCGCCGATCCCGGTGGTGCCGACCGTGCACTACAACATGGGCGGCATCCCGACGAACTATCACGGCGAAGTCGTGACGCTGAAGGACGGCAACCCCGATGCCGTGGTGCCGGGCCTGTTCGCCGTCGGCGAAGCGGCCTGCGTTTCGGTGCACGGCGCCAACCGCCTCGGT
>JAIXZK010000383.1 GCA_027489695.1 Sphingomonadales bacterium | reverse complement strand
GGGCATTCTCGATCAGCGAAAGCACCTCGTCATGAGCGGCGACCGGGGCCTGGGGCACGATCCCGAGATCGGCGAGCAAGCTCGAACGATTGGCGAGATTGCCGAGCGCGATCTCGCCGCGCACATAAGGGTGTATCAAATTCGCTTCGCGGGTTCGCAGCTGCTCCAGCAGCGCATCGCCATGGCTAATGAAATCAGCCCACACCATCGTGTCGGCGACGATCATTCCGGATCAAAGTAACGCTTGCGCGGGCCGGGCACGAAATCGGGCTGGCTGCCACCCAAGCGCGCCAGCTGCCTGGCCGCGTCGCGCTGCACAAGTGCCTCGACGGCAGTCTGGATCAGCACGGAGCGTTCCCTGATGCCGGTATATTCGGCGGCCCTGGCCATCAAATCGTCATCAAGGGTCACGCTCGTACGCAAATCATGCCTCCTTGATGTCGAAAATGACATCAATTGATGCCGCCATTCATCCAGCATTTGCCGTGCAGGGCGTGATCGTTGGCGGTAGCGATCCGGCGCACGCCGGGGCAGAGTGGTAGCGAGGCAAAGCGGGGGCTGTGACATGAAGTTTCTGGGACTGGCGGTGCTGTTGACCGTCCCGCTCGCAGCGCAAGCACAGACGCCCGGGCCGGCGGAGACAGCGACGATCGCGGCCATCGCCCGGGTCGAGACGCTCAACCCCAAGGTGAACGCGGTCATCGCGCTCGATCCGACGGCGCTCGACCAGGCGCGCGCGCTCGACCGGCAGCGCCAGGCGCGCGGGCCGCTCTTCGGCGAGCCGGTGCTGATCAAGGACAATATCGAAACCCGCGGGCCGCTGCCGACCACCGCCGGCAGCCTGGCGCTGAAGGACAATGTCACCGACCGCGACGCGCCGCTCGTCGCCCGGCTGCGCGGTGCCGGCGCCGTCATCCTCGGCAAGACCAACCTTTCCGAATGGGCCAATTTCCGCGACGGCGCCTCGATTTCAGGCTGGAGCGCGGTCGGCGGCCAGACGCGCAACCCGCATGCGCTCAACCGCGGCCCCTGCGGCTCGTCGTCGGGCAGTGGCGCCGCGGTCGGCGCCGGCATGGTGGCGGCGGCGATCGGCACCGAAACCGATGGCTCGATCACCTGCCCCGCCGCCACCAACGGCATCGTCGGGCTGAAACCGACCGTCGGCCTGGTCAGCCGCGGCCGCATCGTGCCGATCAGCCACAGCCAGGACACGCCGGGGCCGATGACGGCCGATGTGCGGACGGCGGCGCGGCTGCTGACCGCCATCGCCGGCAGCGACCCCGAGGACCCCGCCACGGCCGAGGCCGATGCAAGGCGCGTCGATTATGCGGCGGCGCTCGATCCCGCGGCCCTGCGGGGCGCGCGCATCGGCGTGCTGCGCTGGGCTACCGGCAACTCGCCCGACATGAAACGGGTGTTCGAGGCGGCGTTGGACGTGCTGAAGGCGCAGGGCGCGATCCTGGTCGATGTCGAGCCCCCCAAGGACCGCGACAGCCTGGGCAGCGCCGAAATCGTCGTGCTGCTGACCGAGTTCAAGGTCGATCTCGCCGCCTATCTGGCCAGCGCCGCGCCGGCGGTGCGTGCCCGCAGCCTTGCCGATCTGATCGCCTTCAATCGCGCTTCCCCACGCGAACTGGGGCTGTTCGGCCAGTCGCTGTTCGAAGCGGCACAGGCAAGCCAGGGCCTGGCCGATCCCGAATATCTGGCGGCGCGAGCAAGATCGCTGCGCCTGGCCGGCCCCGAGGGCATCGACGCGATGCTGGCCCGGGCCGGGGCGGTGGCGCTGGTGGCGCCGACCGCGCCGCCGGCGCCGATCATCGATGTCGTCCGTCGCGGTGGCGGCGGCGGCGTTGGTGCCGGCAATTTCGCCGCGATCGCCGGCACCCCGCACCTGACGGTGCCGATGGGCACCATCGGCGGCCTGCCCGTCGGCCTCAGCTTCCTGGGGCCGAAGTGGAGCGAAGCAAAGCTGCTGGCGCTCGGCCATGCCTATGAACAGGCGGCCAAGGCCAAGCCGGAACCGGCCTTTGCGGACTCGATCGAGGCGACCCCGCCGGTTGCCGCGCTGCTCGCCCGGCCGCAATGACGGCGGCGCGGGAAACGGCGACGCGGCTGGTCCTCGTCTACAATGCCGAGGCCGGCATCGCCGCCGGGATCCTGGACAGCGTCCACAAGGTCGTCTCGCCCGGCACCTATCCGTGCAGCCTGTGCGCGGTCACCTATGGCCTTGTCGGCATGCGCCGCGAATGGCGGGACTGGCTGGCGTCGCTGGCGATCCCGGCGGTCTTCCACCATCGCCGCGATTTCCGCGCCGCCTGGCCGGCAGCTCCGGACTGGCCGCTGCCGCTGGTAGCGCTGGCGCGGGGCGATCGGTTGCAATTGCTGCTCGGCGAGGCGGCGCTCGCGGCATTGCCGGATATCGCTGCCCTGAAGGCGGCTCTGGCCGCCGCACTCGACACCGCACTCGACACCGCGCGCGGCTGACGTGCCAATGCTTGCGACGAAATGTTGCGCGAGCGACGTTTCGAGCCTGTCACCAGAATGAAGAAACTGTCAGATACAGCGGCATCAGGGTCGATTTCCTTGCCGGGGAGTAATTTGTGGCGTCCTTCTTCGATCTGACCAATTCAGCGGCGCAGACCAATCCCTATCTCGACACGCTGATCGCCGATCGCGTCTTCAAGCGCGGCGTCCAGATCAGCTATGCCTTTCTGAATACCGAGCGCGTGCCCGCCGGCACCGATGGCGGCCGCACCTGGACCAGCAGCGGCGCGACCGCGGCCTTTGAAGGCGCGCTCGGCGAATGGGCGGCGGTCGCCAATCTCAACTTCCGGCGCTGGCCCTTCACCTATACCGGCGGCTCGCGCGACGGCATCACCTGGGTCGAGAAGCTCGAGCGGCTCGGCAGCGGCAACAGCCTGCTCGGCCAGCACAGCTATCCCGCCGATCCGACCCAGGAGGGCAGCTACAACATCGACCACCCCTATTGGAGCACCGACAACAACCGCCGCGGCGGCTTCAGCTATCTGACTTTCCTGCACGAGATCGGCCACGCCATCGGCCTCGAGCATCCGCACGAGGACAACCCCTTCCCCGGCGTCACCGGACAGAACGACACCGGCGACAATGGGCTCAACACCGCGCTCTACACGGTGATGAGCTACAATGAGCAATTGCCCGACGGCAGCCAGTCCTACAGCCGCGCCTTTGGCTGGCAGATGACGCCGGGGGCCTTCGACATCGCCGCCGTCCAGGCCCTTTATGGCGCCAACATGTCGACCGGCGCCGGCGACAATGTCTATCGCCTGCCCGACAACAATGTCACCGGCACCGGCTTTGCCGCCATCTGGGATGCCGGCGGCACCGACTGGATTTCGGCCGAGGGCATCGCCGGCCGCACCTTCATCAACCTGAACGCCGCGACCTTGCAGAATGCGCCGGGCGGCGGCGGCTGGCTCAGCCAGGCAGCGGGCATCTATGGCGGCTTCACCATCGCCAATGGCGTGACCATCGAGAATGCCCGCGGCGGTTCGGGAGCGGACTATATCATCGGCAACGCTGCCGCGAATCGCATCGAAGGTGGCGGCGGCGACGATGATCTGTTCGGCGACGACGGCAATGACACGCTCGAGGGCGGCGACGGCAACGACACGCTGGACGGCGCTGCGGGCAGCAACACACTCGCCGGCGGCGGCGGCAACGACACATATCGCGTCGCCGCCGAGGGCAATGTGATTTTCGAAGCGGCCGGCGGCGGCGACGACATCGTCTACGCCAAAAGCAATTTCTATCTTTGGGACGGCGTCGAGACGCTGGTGCTCATGAACGACGATGCAGGGGGAGCCAAGGATCTTTTCGGCGTCGGCAATGGCCTCGACAACCGGATTTCCGGCAATTACGGCAACAATTTGCTGATCGGCGGCGGCGGCAATGACGAGATCAACGCCAGTCTCGGCAACGACGCGCTGTTCGGCGAGGCCGGCGACGATCGGCTGCACGGCGGGGTCGACATCGATTATCTTGTCGGTGGCGACGGCAACGACACGCTCGACGGCGACGCCAGCGCCGATGCAATCTATGGCGAGGCCGGCGATGATATGCTCATCGGCGGCAGTGACGATTTCTCGACCGACATCCTGGTCGGCGGCGTCGGCCGCGACACGCTCGACGGCGCGTCCGGCCGCGGTGACTATGATCTTATGGACGGCGGCGCCGACGATGATCTCTACCGCGTCGATACGCCGGCCGACCTGACCTTCGAAGCCGCCGGCGGCGGCACCGACACCGTCATCGCGACGATCAGCGGCGCCGGCTATTATCTCTATCCCCATGTCGAGAACCTCGAGCTGCAGGGCAGCACGCCGTTCGGCGTCGGCAACGACCTGGCCAATCGCCTGACCGCCGGCAGCGGCACGCAATGGCTGCTGGGCGGCGCCGGCGACGACACCATCGACGGCGGCGCCGGCAACGACGTGCTGTTCGGCGAAAGCGGCGCCGATGTCTTCCTGTTCCGCAAGATTGTCCCCGACGATCCTTTCGCCGGCGCCAGCATCATCGAAACCGTCACCAGCGGCGCCGATGTCATCGGCGATTTCCAGCCGGGCAGCGACCGCATCCAGCTCAGCGGCTATGGTTTCACCAGCTTCGAAAGCCTCCGCGCCGGCTTTGTGGAAGTGAACGGCACCACCGCGATCAACTTCGGCGACGGCAATTTCGTCGTGCTGAACGGCGTCGCCAATGCGGCGCTGTCGGCGGGGGATTTCATCTTCGGCTGAAAGGCAACCTTTGACGCTGACACGGCAAAGCTTGCCCTGGGACGCCGGGCTTTTACTGCCACTATGGATGTAAGTCGGCAATTTATTGATTCACTGCGCTTTTTGTCGAAGATATTTCATTGTCGATCATCGACTTTGCAAATGCATATCGGCAAATAGTCGGCAGCATTTGTTTTCACGCAGCCGATCGGGGACGAGAATGACAAGCATCAGCGGTTTCGGTTCGGAGTTTCTGGTCAGCGCGGCAGCACAGGATGCGTTACAGCCTGTCATCGTATCCAGAAGCGGTGGCTTTGCGACCTTCTGGTCCTCGCCGGTCGATGCCGCCCGGTCCAGTTCCATCGACATTTACGCACAATCGGACATTCGCGGGCAATTGTTCGATGCCGCTGGATCCCCCGTCGGGGTCGAGTTCACCGTGAACTCCTCGACCGCAGGAGCCCAGTACCGGCCGACGGCAGTCCGGCTGAGCGATGGCAACCTGCTCGTCGCCTGGCAGGATAGCGTCGCCGGCTTCTCCTCTCGACCGAACCTGCCGCCTGTCACGCTGCGCGCTCGCAAATTCACTGCCGGTGGCGACCCGGTGGGCGACGAATTCCTGTTGGTCAGCCCCGGCGATACGCTGTTGCCGCAACTTACGGCGACGACGGACGGCGGCTTCCTGGCCACCTGGCTCGACCGTACCGGCGTTGTTTCGACTCTCCAGCGCTTCGACGCCGATAGTCAGGCGGTCGGCGCTGCGATCACTGCCGGGCAGTCGCCAAATGTCGTGTTTCTCGCCAACGGCGACTTTGTCATCGCTTCGGTAAGCACCAGTTATCAGGCCATCGTGCAGCGGTACGACGAAACCGGCACGGCACTTGGCTCAGTCCTTGAATTGCCGCAAACCCAGCCGGTTTACGCGGCGAACTTGATACCGCTGTCCACCGGCGGATTTGCAATCACCCTGACACGCGACAACGATACCTACATAGAATTTCTGTCATCGGACGGCGTATCGCTGACAAGCAGCACGACGCAAATCTTTGCACTGAGCTACGACACGGTCGCCACCGATGATGGCGGCTTCGTGATCCTGCGGTCCGGGCTCGATCTCGACGGCGCCGGCGACATCTTCGCGCAGTTGATCGGTCCGGACGGCAGACCGGCTGGCGAAGAACAGCTGATCAACGTCCGCGTCGAAAATGGCCAGCAGTCGCCGAGCATTGCTCGCCTCGACAATGGCGACTTGGTGGCGGCGTGGGCAGATCTCGGGGAATTCGGCACCGGGCAGGCGCGCATTCGTGGCCGGATTATCGATGTCGAAATTCCGAATCGTTCGCCGGTGGCGACAGATGACCGGGTCTTTTTGCGCGATGGGCAGACAGACATCGCAGCCAGTGCCCTGACTTCAAACGATTTCGATGCCGATAGCGACAGGCTGAGCATCGTTTCCGTCCAGAGCATCAGCGGTGGCTCGACCAGTCTTGCCAACGAAACCATAATCTTTACGCCCGATCAGACAGGTATCGGTCGCTTCCGCTATACGGTTCAGGACAGCGCCGGAGACACCGCCACGGCAGAGGTTGCCGTGATCTATCCGGATGATCGCGTCACATTGCGCGGCGGCGGCCCGTTCATCGTTGACGTGATCGCGAACGATGGGCTTGCGGGCGACCTTGGCCGCTATTCGATCTATCGCCCGGCTGGGGGAGCAGAGGTCGCAGTCGTCAACGGTTACCAGCAGCTTTCCGTCTCGCCGATCGAAAACGTCGCAACCTCCGATTATTTCAGTCTTCTCGTCGGTCAAACGCGCACGGCAATTGTCGAGTACAGCGCCCTTTCCTCGCAGCCCGGAGTCGAAGGCACGAGCGCCCGTTTGACGATCACCTATGAAGGCTGGGCGCAACTCGGCGGCACCGGCGCGGACTCATTGACCGGCTCCGAGCTCGCCGATCATCTTTCCGGTGGTAGCGGTGCTGGCAACTGGCTGGTCGGTCTCGGCGGCGACGACTGGTACACCGTGCAACTGGCCGATGATGTGGTGATCGAAGCGCCGGGCGGCGGTCGCGACAGCATACGGACGACGCTAGCCAGCTACACGCTGCCGGATGAGTTTGAAAATCTCTACCTTGTCGGGGGTACAGGCGCCATCGGTACGGGCACGGCCGCCGACAACATCATCTCCGGCACCAGCGGGAACGACACCCTGTTCGGCTTGGACGGAAATGACAGCATCAGCACGTTCGCGGGTGTCGACATGGTCTATGGCGGACGCGGTGATGATGTATTCACGACGTTGCAGGGCAGTCTGATTTTTGAAAATCTTGAAGAAGGCACCGATACCGTCGTTGCAACCCATAACTACTATCTTTACGCCAATATCGAAAACCTGACATTGTTCGAATTTTCTTCTGGATTTGGAACTGACATTTTCGGAGTAGGAAACGAGCTTTCGAATCGCATCACCGGCAACTCCGGCGCCAACCTCCTGATCGGACTCGATGGCAACGACACGGTCTCCGGTGGCAGCGGCAACGACGCGCTGTTCGGGCTGGCCGGCTTCGATGTGCTCAACGGCGATGCCGGAATCGACTATCTCGCTGCCGGCGATGGCAGCGACACGCTCGACGGCGGCGCCCATGCCGATGCCCTCTATGGCGAGGACGGCGACGACAGCCTGGTCGGCGGCGCCAGCTTCGATACCGACATCCTGGTCGGCGGCACCGGGCGCGATACCCTGAACGGCGCTTCGGGGCTTGGCGATTATGACCTTATGGACGGCGGCAGCGGCGACGATCTCTATTTCGTCGATACGCCCGCCGACCTGACCTTCGAGGCCGCCGATGGCGGGACGGATCGTGTCGTCGCCGATATCGTCGGGGGCGGCTATTATCTCTACCCGCATGTCGAGAACCTGCTGCTGCGCGGCGTCACTCCTTTCGGCGTCGGCAATGATCTCGCCAATTTCCTCGGCGCCGAGGAAGGCACGCAATGGCTGCTCGGCGGCGCCGGAGATGACAGCCTGGACGGCGGCGCCGGCAACGATGTGCTGTTCGGGGAGAGCGGCGCCGATGTCTTCGTGTTCGTCGGCGCCAGCGGCGCCGATGTCATCGGGGACTTCACCCCCGGCACCGACCGCATCCGGCTGATCGGCGTGCCGATCCTCGACTTTGCCCAGCTCCGCAACGGCTTTGTCGAAAATGACGGCACCACCGCGATCAACCTTGGCGACGGCAATTTCATCGTGCTGAACGGCGTCGCCAATGCAGCGCTCACGGCGGGGGACTTCGTCTTCGGCTGATCCTGCCATCACCTCTTGCCAGCCGCCGCCCATTCGCCTATGGCACGCGGCTTCGCATGGGGCCAGCCTCCGTGCGGAAAGACGAAAGCCGGAGGGGCGTGGGCATGGTGCCCCGTCAGCGATCGGCACCGGAGACCATATGCCCTTTTACGAGCATACCTTCCTCGCGCGTCAGGACCTGGCACCCGCCCAGGTCGAGACGATGACCGAGGCCTTCACCAAGATCATCACCGATCTCAATGGCCGCGTTGCCGGCAATGAATATTGGGGCCTGCGCACGCTGGCCTATCGCATCGCCAAGAACCGCAAGGCGCATTACGTCATGCTCGCCATCGACGCCCCGGCGCCGGCGGTGCACGAACTCGAGCGCCAGGTCGCGTTGAACGAGGACGTCATCCGCTACATCACCGTCCGCGTCGATGCCCTGCCGACCGAGCCGACCGCGATGATGAAGCGCGGCGAGCGTTCCGAGCGCGGCGACCGCGATGGCGGCGCCCCGCGCGGCGACCGCCCCGATCGCGGTGACCGCGGCGATCGTCCTGACCGTGGTGACCGCCCCCGCCGGGAAGACCGGCCGGCGCGCGCGTTCGCTTGAGGAGCTGAATCATGGGTCGTCCCTTCTTCCGCCGCCGCAAGTCCTGCCCGTTTTCGGGCAACAATGCGCCGATCATCGATTACAAGGATGTGCGCCTGCTGCAGGGCTTCGTGTCCGAGCGTGGCAAGATCGTGCCGTCGCGCATCACCGCCGTTTCCGGCAAGAAGCAGCGTGAGCTGGCCCAGGCGATCAAGCGCGCCCGCCACCTCGGCCTGCTTCCCTACCTCGTCAAGTAAGGAGCCGGAGCCATGGAAATCATCCTGCTCGAGCGCGTTGAAAAGCTCGGCGCCATTGGCGATGTCGTCAATGTGAAGCCCGGCTTTGCCCGCAACTTCCTGCTGCCGCGCGGCAAGGCGCTGCGTGCGTCCGCCGCCAACAAGGCGAAGTTCGAAGCCGATCGCGCCCGCATCGAAGCCGAGAATGCCAAGCGCCGTGATATCGCCCGTTCGGACGCCAAGGACATCGATGGCGTCACCGTCGTCATGATCCGTTCGGCGTCGAACACCGGCCAGCTTTACGGCTCGGTCGCGGCGCGTGACATTTCGGAAGTGCTGACCGCGGCCAACCACAAGGTCGTCAAGAGCCAGATCGTTCTCGACCGTCCGATCAAGGCGCTGGGCGTGCACAGCGTCCGCGTTGCGCTGCACCCGGAAGTCATCGTCAACGTCAAGGTCAACATCGCCCGCTCGCCGGAAGAAGCCGAGCTGCAGGCCAAGGGCGTCGATGTCACCGCCGACATGTTCGAGCGCGAGGAAGCCGGCTTCACCGAAGCCTTTGATCCGAACGCCGAGCCGGGCACCCTGCCCGTCGACGATGCTGGCGACGCGCCGGAAGCCGCCGCGCCGGCCGAGACCGCCGAAGCCTGATCCCAGGCATCCCCCGCCCGGCGGGCGGGGGATGTTTCCGGTTGTCGCCGGGCCCTGCCCGGCCGTGAGGGACCCGACCGATGACCGACGAAACCGAACTTCCGGCCGGCGACGAGTCCGCTGCGCCCGCGGCCGATACCCCGCCCGACCGCCTGTCGGTCAATCCGCGCAGCGAATTCCATGCGCCGGAACTGCTGGCGCGCGGCGTCGGCATCATCTTCAACGGCACCGAACGCACCAATGTCGAGGAATATTGCGTCTCGGAAGGCTGGATCCGCGTCGCCGCCGGTGCCAGCCGCGATCGCTATGGCAACCCGCTGACCATCAAGGTCAAGGGCGAGGTCAAGCCCTGGTTCAAGAGCTGACGCGACGAACCGAACGCCAGCGCGCGTGCCATTGCCGGCCGAACTGCTAGACCGCCTCTGCCAGCAAGGGAGACCGGCATGCGCGTGATGGTGATGGTCAAGGCCACCCAGGACAGTGAAACCGGTGTGATGCCGACCGCCGAGGCGATGGCGGCGATGCACGATTTCAACGAAGCGCTGATCGCCGCCGGCATCATGCCGCCCGACATGGGCGACGGCCTCAAGCCCTCGTCGCACGGCAAGCGCATCGCCTTCGACGGCGCGGATCGCACGGTGATCGACGGCCCCTTCGCCGCCACCAGCGAATTGATCGCCGGCTTCTGGATCTGGAACGTGCGCGACATGGACGAGGCAATCGCATGGGTGAAGCGCTGCCCGAACCCGATGCCCGGCCCCAGCGAGATCGAGATCCGGCCGATGTATGAGGAAGCGGATTTCGCCTGATCGAACCCGCTCTCTTCCCTCTTGCCACCCGCCCTCCGATCCGGCGTTGTAGCGGCCATGGCTGATCTGTTCGGCGAACCCGCCGCCGCCCCCTCTACCGCCGAAGCACCGTTGGCCGAACGGCTGCGGCCGCGGACCCTCGCCGATATCGTCGGCCAGCAGCATCTGACCGGCAGTGACGGCCCGATCGGACGGATGGTCGCCGCCGGCAATCTTTCCAGCCTGATCCTGTGGGGGCCGCCGGGCACCGGCAAGACCAGCATCGCCCGCTTGCTCGCCGAGGCAGTGGGGTTGCGGTATGTCGGCATCTCGGCAGTGTTTTCGGGCGTCGCCGACTTGAAAAAGCTGTTCGGCGAGGCCCGCGACGCCGCCCGCGCCGGCCAGAGAACGCTGTTGTTCGTTGACGAAATTCACCGGTTCAATCGCTCGCAGCAGGACGGCTTCCTTGGCGTCGTCGAGGACGGGACGGTGACGCTTGTCGGCGCCACCACCGAAAACCCCAGCTTTGAGCTGAACGCCGCGCTGCTCAGCCGGGCGCAGGTGCTGGTGCTGAACCGCCTTGGCGAAGCGGCGCTCGGCGAACTGCTGGCGCGGACCGAGGCGCTGACCGGGCGCGCGCTGCCGATCACCGCGGAGGCGCGGGAGGCGATGATCGCCGCCGCCGATGGCGATGGCCGTTTCCTGATCGGCCAGGCCGAAACGCTGTTCGCTGCGCGGATCGCCGAACCGCTCGACGCCGCGGCGCTGGCGGCGTTCCTGCACCGCCGCCTGCCGGTTTACGACAAGGACCGCGAGGGGCATTACAACCTCATCTCGGCGCTGCACAAATCGCTGCGCGGTTCCGATCCCGATGCAGCGCTCTATTATCTCGAACGCATGCTGACCGCCGGCGAGGAACCGCTCTACCTGCTGCGCCGCCTGGTGCGTTTTGCCAGCGAGGACATCGGCCTGGCCGATTCGAACGCGCTGGTCGTCGCGCTGGCGGCGAAGGAGGCCTGGGACTTCCTCGGCTCGCCGGAGGGCGATCTCGCCATCGCCCATGCCTGCCTGTATCTGGCGACCGCACCCAAATCGAACGCCGCCTATCGCGCCGCGAAGGACGCGGCCAAATCGGCCATGGCGACCGGATCGCTGATGCCGCCGCCGCATATCCTGAACGCGCCGACGCGGCTGATGAAGGATATCGGCTATGGCAAGGGCTATGCCTATGACCATGATGCCGAGGACGGCTTTTCGGGCAGCGATTACTGGCCCGAGGCGATGGCGCCGCAGCAATTCTATCGCCCGTCCCCCCGCGGCGCCGAAGCCCGCATCGGCGAGCGGCTGGCCGAATGGGCACGGCGGCGGGCGGCGAAGCGACAGGCGGGGCCGGCATGATCGACTGGGACGGGGTGGTGGCGATCGGCCTGGCGCTGCCCGGGGTCGAGCCCGGCACCAGCTATGGCCGCCCGGCGCTGAAACTGCGTGGCAAGATGCTGGCGGCCGGCGGCAAGGCCGACGACCATTTCGTCCTGTCGGCGCTGCTCGACGAAATCGAGATGCTGATCGAGACCGATCCCGACTGCTTCTTCCAGACGCCGCATTATCAAGGCTGGCCGGCCGTGCTGGTGCGCTATGCCACGGCCGACCCCGATCGCATCGCGGCGCTGATCGAACGAGCCTGGGAGCGCGGCGCCACCCGGGCGCAGCGCGCGGCGCGGGGGTGAGGTTCACCCGTTTCGTTGGCATCGACTGGTCGGGCGCCGTCGGCAGCCGGCATCCGTCGGTGCAGGTGGCGGTCTGCGAGGCCGGCGCGGAGGCGCCGCGGCTGGTGCTGCCGGCGGGCGGGGTGTGGTCGCGGGGGCAGGTGCTCGATTGGCTGGGGCCGCTGTCGGGGGATGTGCTCGTCGGCATGGATGCTGGCTTCGGCTTTGCCGCGGTGCCGCCGTTCCTCGGCCCGGCGCGGGCACTGTGGGCGGAGATCGACGGCGTCTGCGCTGGCGATGCCGATCTCGGCGGCCACAGCTATATCGCCCATCGCCGCGATGCTTTCTGGCTCGGCGCGGCTGACGGCCCGCGGCATCTGCGGGCACATCTTCGCGTTACCGAACAGGTCTATGCTGCCTCCCGGCTCGGCACGCCAACTTCGAATTTCGTGCTGCTCGGCGCCGCGCAGGTCGGCAAGGCGACGCTCAGCGCCATGCGGCTGCTGCATCGGCTCGACTGGCCGGTGTGGCCGTTCGATCCGCTGCCCGCCGGCGG
>JAIXZK010000268.1 GCA_027489695.1 Sphingomonadales bacterium | reverse complement strand
TCGTTCGTCCGCTTCCAGGTGGCGCCACCGTCGTCCGACACGAACACGCCGCCTTCGGCATGCTCGACGATGGCATAGATGCGGTTGCCGTCGGCGGGCGAGACGGCGACGCCGATCTTTCCGACAAGGCCGGTCGCGGGGAGGCCGGGGGCGCGGGTGATCTCGGTCCAGGTCGTGCCGCCGTCCTTCGACTTGAACAGCCCGCTGCCGGGGCCACCGGAGCTCATGCCCCAGGGCTTGCGCCAGGCTTCCCACAGGGCGGCAAAGACGATCTGCGGGTTGTTGGGGTCGATGCTGATGTCGACAGCGCCGGTGCCGGCGTCGCGATACAGGGTCCTGGCCCAGGTCTTGCCGCCGTCGCTGGTCTTGAAGACACCGCGCGCGTCATTGGGCGCGCCATAATGGCCGAAGCCGCCGACGAGGACGTTGTTGCAGTCCTTGGGGTCGATGCGGACGCGCGAGAAATTCTGCACGTCATTGAGGCCCATGCTGGTCCAGGTCTTGCCGGCGTCGGTGGATTTCCACACGCCGTTGCCCGGCATGATGTTGCCGCGCAGCTGGGTTTCGCCGGTGGTGAACCAGACGATATCGGGGTTGGCCTCGCACACCGCGACGCCGCCGGTGGTGCCGGTGTTCACCAGGCCATCGGTAACCGGCTTCCAGCTGTTGCCGCCGTCGACGGTCTTCCAGATGCCGCCGCCGACTGTCGCCATATAATATTCATGGGGTCGCGCCGCGCTGCCGGCGGCGGCAATGGAGCGGCCGCCGCGGTCCGGGCCGATGTTGCGCCATTTCAGCGTTTCGAAAAAGGCCTCGGTGCCGGTGGTGATTTTCGGCTTTTCGGGCTTTTCGTCGGCCTTGGCGGCTGCCGCCGGCGGCGATTGCGCCAAGCCAGGGCCGGCCAGTGCCAGCGCCAGAACAAGCCCGATGGCCGATATCGAAGAACGCATGCCTTGCCCCCGCGGTGATGGTGCGGGGTACCATGTTTTCCGGCGCTGACAATGGTGGCCATGTTCGACACGGGAGAGGCTGGCTCCGGGCCTTGGCGGCGGCCGCCTGCGAGACGCTCGAGGCCGGGAGCCTGCCGGCGCGGCCGGCGTGGCGGCTGTCCTACAGGGACCGAAACGGCTAGGGGAATCGAGCGCCGAAGCATCGCTTCCGACGAAAGCCGATCCCATTGCTTCTCATCGTCGGGTGACTGAACTTCGGTGAACTTCCGAGCTTTCGGCCATGGTTGCGCGGGCGTCGTCCGGCCCGCGCCGCGCCGTAACGAATTCGCAATCCCAGTCTGCTAATGGGAATTCAGATGCAGGCAACGGCACCTTCGGCGCCCGTCCTCCCCGCCCATCCGGTCTGGGCGGCGCTCCGGCATTATCACCCCGGTCCCGCCGATGCGGCGCTCGATTTCACCGCCCGGCTGGCGCGCGAGAACGGCTGGACCGCCGCCTTCGCCGATCGTGTTGTCGAGGAATATCGCCGCTTCTGCTTTCTCGCCGTCACCGGCGACGCGCCTGCCACCCCGTCGGATGCCGTCGACCAGGCCTGGCACCTGCACCTCGCCTACAGCCGCGACTACTGGGATCGCTTCTGTCCGCAGATCCTCGGCCGGCCGCTGCACCATGGCCCGACCGAAGGCGGCGCCGCCGAGCACGACCGCTATTATCGCCAATATGCCGAGACGCTGGCGCGCTACGAAGCGGTGTTCGGCCCGCCGCCGGCCGACATCTGGCCCGATGCAGCGCGCCGGCTGACCCGCGATCCGCGCGCCCGCCGCGTCGATCCGGCCACGCATTTCATCCTGCCGCGACGCCGGGTCTGGCAAGCCCTGGCGCTGGCGGTGCCGCTCATGCTGCTTGCCTGGGGAGTCCTGCTCTGATGTTTGACCTGCCCATCATCGAGGGATCGACATTCCTCGGCATTTACGGCGCGCTGCTCGCCCTCGCCGGTATCGACGGCCTCGCCCAGCCGCAACCGGCCGGGCGGCGGCAGCGGGTCGAGGGCGCCGAGGCGCTGGCCTGGCTCGCCGGCGGCCGCACCCGCCTGGCGGAGAGCATCGCGGTGCGGCTGCTCGCCCGCGGCGCCATCGCGGTCGCCGGGCAGGGCAAGCTGCAACCGATGCCCGGTGCCATTGGCGTGCTGCCGGTCGAAAGCCAGTTCCTCGCGGCGCTGCCGGCGCCCTGGACGGGGGCCGAGCGGGCGCTCGACAGCGAAGCCCGCGCCATCCGCGCCGATCTCGTCGCCGGCGGCCTCGTCATCGATGATGCGGAGGCAGCGGCGCGGCGCTGGCGGCAGACCTGGCCCTGGCTGCTGCTGCTCGGCATCGGTGCGGCGCGGCTGGCGGTCGGCGTCGCGCGCGACCAGGAAGTCGGCTATCTGATCGCGCTGATGCTGGTGGTGGCGCTGGTGGCGCTGCTGCGCTGGGCCGGCTTCGATCGCCGCACCCTCGCCGCGCGCGCCGCGCTCGACGAAGCCCGCACCCAGGCCGATCGCCTGCGCCGGGCACCGACGCAGCGCGAAGTCGATCTCGCCGTGGCGCTGTTCGGCACAACGGTGCTCGCCGCTTCGCCCTGGGCCGATCTGCACCGGTTGCGCAGCAGCAGCGGCGGCGGCGAAGGTTCGAGTGACAGCAGCGGCGACGGCGGCTGCGGCGGGGGTGGCTGCGGTGGTTGCGGCAGCTGA
>JAIXZK010000390.1 GCA_027489695.1 Sphingomonadales bacterium | reverse complement strand
CGCGCGGGGTTGCAGGCGGCACCCGGTTTCGCCACCGCGCCGAGCGTCGAAGGCGCGCGGGCATTCCACCAGGCTGTCCATGGGGTAGCACTGGACCTGCCCTGACGCCCGGGGTGCCGCAGCGCCAACTGGCGCCGCGCGTTCAACCGATTGGAATCGTTGGTGGAGCAGAGGGGGATCGAACCCCTGACCTCAGCAGTGCGATTGCTGCGCTCTCCCATCTGAGCTACTGCCCCACACGACGGAAGGCGGCCCGTATAGGGGGGCGCCGATTGCGATGCAACGGCTGAATTGGGCGGGCTCGCGGCAGGCGCGGCGGCGGCCGAGAGTGGCGGGCGCCATCCCCGGCTGGGCAGTTCGTCGCCGCGATCCTCGAAATTCCGCTGGATGCCCCGCGAGGATTCGAACCTCGATTAACGGAGTCAGAGTCCGGAGTCTTACCTTTAGACGACAGGGCAGTGCGCCAGCGGAACGCGGCATTTATGGGCCGCTACCGCGCCTGTCAATTGCCTCCGCTTTTGCGAACGGCAATGGCCCACCGCGCCTCGCCCCGCCGCCACGCCTTGATGCCGAATCGCCGGCATTTGCATCGCGCGCCACACCGCACTAGCTTCATCGTCAGGTTCCGGCCGGCGTATCGTCGCCGTCCGGTGAAGATTGGATGTTTTCGATGTCGGCTTTTGCCGATCCCTGGCCGGATGCCGTTCCGGCCGCTGGCGGCGTCGCCGTGCCGGGCACGGGCCGTTCCCGCCCGCCCGGTGCCGGCGAGGCGGAGCCTCGTGGCGCCGGCAGATCCGAGCGGCAAGGCGCCGAAAATCCGAACCCGGCGGTTGCCGTTGCGGCCGGTACCGCGGCGGTGGCGGGCCGGATCGCCGATGGCATCGCGGTCGCCGAAGCGCGCCCCGGCATCGCCGCCCGCGCCGGTGGCGCCAATCCTTCGAACAACGCGCGCGGCGATAGCCGTGGCCTGTTGCGCGGCGCCGGCCAGCGTCGCGGGCGGACCTATGGCGCGCTTGATCTCGGCACCAACAATTGCCGGCTGCTGATCGCCCGGCCGGGCGGCGACGGCTTCACCATCGTCGATGCCTATTCGCGTGTCGTGCGGCTGGGCGAGGGCCTGCTCGAATCGGGCCGGCTGTCGGATGCCGCGATGGATCGCACCGTCGCCGCGCTGGCCAGCTGTGCCGAAAAACTGGCGCGGCGCGACGTAAGGCTCACGCGCAATGTCGCCACCGAAGCCTGCCGGCGTGCCGCCAATGGCGCGCGCTTCGTCGAGCGCGTCTATGCCGAAACCGGCATTGCGCTCGATGTGATCAGCGCGGCGGAGGAAGCGCGGCTGGCGGTGCTCGGCTGCCACATGCTGATCGACGCGGCCGGCCCGCCGGCGGTGGTGTTCGATATCGGCGGCGGATCGACCGAACTCATCCTCGTCGATCCGGCGCCGCCCGGCGCCGAACCGCGCATCCTCGACTGGGTCAGCCTGCCCTGGGGCGTCGTCAGCCTGGCCGAAACCGAGCCGCAATGGCCCGAACTCGCCGATCGCGAACAGGCCTATGCGCGGATGCTCGATCGCGTCGCGCCGGAACTCGCCGGTTTCGCCTCGCGGCTGGCGGCGCGCGGGGTGCGCGATGTCCAGCTGCTCGGCACCTCGGGGACGATCACCACCCTGGCCAGTGTCGAAATGGGGCTGCCCGGCTATGACCGGCGCCGGGTGGATGGCTGCACCGTCGAAGGCCCGCCGATGCTGGCGCTGTGCCGGCGGCTGGCGCGGGCCAGCGTGCAGGAACGTGCCCGGCTCGGCTGCATCGGCCCCGATCGTGCCGAGCTGATCGTCGCCGGCTGCGCCATCCTCGATGCGATCCTCACCGCCTGGCCGGGCGGCGCCATCAAGGTTGCCGATCGCGGCATCCGCGAAGGCATATTGCGCACCCTGATGGCGCGCGATGGCGCCTGGGGGCGAAGATGACGGCGGCGATGAACGCAGCAAGGACAAGCGATGACCGGTAGCGCCGATGGCCCCAACGGCCCCAGCGGCCGGTCGCGCGGCGGCAAGGTTCGGGTGAAGACCGCCAAGCGCCGCACCACCAGTTCCAACCGCTGGCTGGAACGCCAGCTCAACGACCCCTATGTCGCCGCGGCGCGCGCCGCCGGTTATCGCAGCCGCGCCGCCTTCAAGTTGCGCGAGCTCGATGCCCAGTTCGATCTGCTCGGCAATGTCGATCGCGTCGTCGATCTGGGGGCGGCGCCGGGCGGCTGGTGCCAGATCGTCAAGGCGCGGCGGCCGCGGGCGTCGGTGGTCGGCATCGACCTGCTGGAGATCGACGCGCTGCCCGGCGTGACCCTGTTCCAGAAGGATATCCTGGATGACGATGCCGAGGCGCTGATCACCGAGGCGCTGGGCGGCCCCGCCGATCTCGTCATGTCCGACATGGCGGCCAATACCGTTGGCCATCGCGCCACCGATTATCTGCGCACCATGGGCCTGATCGAGGCGGGGCTCGACATGGCGACGCGGTTGCTGCGGCCGGGCGGGACCTTTGTGGCGAAAGTCCTTGCCGGCGGCGGTGACGGCGCGCTGACGGCGTTGCTGCGCCAGCATTTCACCCAGGTGAAGCATGTGAAGCCGCCGGCGAGCCGCAAGGATTCGTCGGAATGGTATGTGGTGGCACAGGGCTTCAAGCCGGCGGCGCCGGAAGTGGTGGCGCCCGGCTGATCGGCGCCGTGTGCCGACGCTGCGTGGTTGCGCCGCCGCGCCGGCACTGGCAATCAGCGCGGATGAACAAAGCCCTTGTCGCTGCCCTGCTGCTGTCGGCCGCCGCGCCGGCGGCCGCGATCGATCTTGCCGCGCTGCAGGCGGACACGCAGACGCTGTCCTCCGATGCCTTTGAGGGCCGCGAGCCGGGAACGGCCGGGGGGGCGAAGACGGTCGCCTATCTCATCGATCGCATGAAGGCGCTCGGGCTGGTCCCGGGCGGCACGGGCGGCAGCTGGACGCAGGACGTGCCGCTGGCGACGATCACCGCGGCGCCGACCGAGCTCAGCGTGGCGGGCGCCAATGCTTCGTTGCGCTTTGCCCATGGCCAGGACGTGTCGCTCTGGACCAAGCGCCAGGTGGCGACGTCCGAGGTCGCGCAATCGCCGATCGTCTTCGTCGGCCATGGCATCAGCGCGCCGGAGCGTGGCTGGGACGATTTCGCCGGCATCGACGTGCGCGGCAAGACGCTGATTTTCCTCGTCAACGATCCCGACTGGCAGGCCGCCGAAGTGGGGCCCGGGGGCGGCCCGTTCGAAGGCCGGGCGATGACCTATTATGGCCGCTACATCTACAAGTTCGAGGAGGCAGCGCGGCGCGGCGCGGCAGCGGCGATCGTCATCCATGACGAAGCGCCGATCGGCTGGCCCTGGGGGGTGGTGCAGACCAGCCTGACCGGGCCGATCATCGATATTGACACGGCGGACCATGGCATGTCGCGCGTGGCGGCCGAAGGTTTCATCACCCATGACGCGGCGACGCGGCTGCTGGCCAGCGCCGGGCTCGATCTGGCGGCACTGGAGAAGGCCGCCAAGGTCAAGGGCTTCAAGCCCGTCGAGACCGGCCTGACCGCCTCGCTGCGGATCGAGAACAGCATCGCGCGATCGCTGTCGAAGAATGTGCTCGGCATGGTGCGCGGCTCGCGGCGGCCGGACGAGGTGGTGCTGGTCAGCGCGCATTGGGACCATATGGGCCGCTGCGCCCCCGATGCGACCGGCGACGACATCTGCAACGGCGCCGTCGACAATGCCTCGGGCACGGCCGGGCTGCTCGCCATCGCCGCCGATGTGGCGAAGGCACGGCCGGCGCGATCGGTCGTGTTCCTGGCCGTTACCGCCGAGGAATCGGGGCTGCTCGGCTCGAAATATTATGGCGAGAACCCGGTCTGGCCGCTGGGCTGGACCGTCGGCGGCGTCAACATGGACAGCCTGAACGTCATCGGCCGCACCGATGGTTTCACCATTACCGGCGCCGGCAAGTCCGAACTCGAAGCGATGGCGCTGGCGCTGGCGGCGAAACAGGGCCGGCGTGCGGTTCCCGAAGCGCGGCCGGAAGTCGGCGGCTATTTCCGCTCCGATCATTTCAGCCTGGCGCGGGT
>JAIXZK010000213.1 GCA_027489695.1 Sphingomonadales bacterium | reverse complement strand
CTCGGCTGAACCAAAGGCAGGCCGCCACGGCAGGTTGACAGCCGATCGCGGCAAGATAATCGTTCCGTATCGCCAACCAGAGACGGGTGGGATCATGAGCGGTGGCCAGAATCACGATTTCATGACCTTGAAACAAGGCTATCTCAATCGTCCGCTTACTGTCGGTTTCATCGAGGCGACAATGCCGAGCGATCCCGGCATTTACGATTTCGACATACAACGCCGCGGCATGGCGGGAACCTTTGTCTATGAAGTCATCGGCTACACCCACCGCGCCAAGGGCCATTCGCGCTTTGCCGAACGCATCCGCGCCTATTGGCTGCCGTGGAAGACGAAGAAGTCGGTGCCGCTCGATATCGGCAATGACGCGGACTATTTTTTCACCAGCGAGCTCAATGGCTGCCAGTTCCGCCTGGCCGCGATCGACGGCGACCAGCTTCGCGCCATCCACATCGCCGGGGACTCGATCAACAGCGCGCTGCCCGAAGGCTCGCAATGGCGCTGCAAGCAGGGCAATGCGCTGGTACGGGAAGGCGGCGGCGACAAGACGCTGTCGCGGCGGCTGAGCTCGTCCATCCCGTTCGGGCAGAGCGGCACCGACCGCAGCGGCGCCTTCTTCGGCTATCAGGACGAAGACATCAGCTGGACGAACGTCTTCGGCTTCCGCGTCGCCAATGGCCTGGGCGTGGCCAGCTGGGAGTTCCATTTCCAGACCGTATCGCTGCAGGATCATGGCTTCGTCGCCACCGCGACGCAGATGTGGCCCTGAGGCCCGGCACCTGGGGATCGCATCGACACGGCGCATCCACACGGCGCGCCGGCGCGCCGCCGGTGAAGATCAGGCCGGCGTGCCGAGGAACGCGATCAGCGCCGTCGTCACTTCGGCCGCGGCTTCCTGCTGAACCCAATGGCCGGCGCCGGGGATGAGGAGCGGCGGCGCCATCGCGGTGCAGGCCCGGCGCTGCATCGCGGCAAAGGCGCCCGGCGTCTGGTGGATGCCCCAGTCGCGCGCCCCGGCGATGAACAGCGCCGGCACGTCGAGCGTGCGGCCGGCGAACAGCCGCAGGTCGGCACGGTGTTCGGGCGCGAAGCAGCGATACCAGTTGAGCCCGCCCTGAAAGCCGGTGCGGGCATATTCGGCGGTGTAGACGGCAAGATCTGCTTCCCGAAGCCAGGCACAGGCGGCGATTTCGTCAGCGGACGGCATCGCCGGCGCCACCGTCGCCGCCATGTCGGCATCGCGATGCAACACATAATAGGTCGGCAGCCGGGCGAAATCGGCAGGGCTGGCGCCGGGCAAGGGAGCTGGCGCATTGGCCGTCCAGTCGCCGCTCTTCACATGGAAATAGGCGCGCAGAAAGGCGTGCAGGCCCTGGGGGCAGCCGCGCATCTCGGCATCGGCGCCGCGCCCGGAATAATAGTTGAAATAGTGGCGGCGCGGCGGGTCGAGCGCGGCCAAGCCGGCATCGAGTGCGGCGGCGGGGGCGCGGCTGCCGACCGCCAGCAGGCCATGGCCGGGCGGGCCGGTGAACGGCGCACTCATGATGACCGCCCGGGCGAAAATGTCGGGGCGGAGCACCGCCAGAAGGCCGGCGATCTGCGACCCGGCATCATGGCCGACGACCATGTCGACGCGGTCGATGCCCAGCCGGTCGAGCAAGGCAAGCATGTCGATGACGAGATTGCTGCTGCGGAAACTGGCGAGATCACCGTCATAATCGGCGTCCCAGCCGGTCGTCCGCCCGAAACCCCGCTGATCGGGAGCGATGACGTGGCAGCCCGCCGCGGCAAGGCCGGGCATGACAGCGCGCCAGCTGAAGGCCAGCTCGGGAAAGCCGTGCAGCAGCAGCACCACCGGCGCGCCCGGCCGCCCGGCTTCGAGCAGATGCATGTTGAGTCCGTTGACGTCAGCGACCCGCCGAGAAGCGATGGCGTCCGGCAACGGCAGCGGCGACAGGGTGTCGACCGGCATCTTCACACCAGCCCGAGGCCGATCACCAGTCGGCAATCGATGACGCAGCCGTCGCGGCGCTTGCCGGCGAGGAAGGCGGCAAGCGTGGCAAGCGGCACGAGGTGCGTCGTGATGTCCTCGTTGCCGACGCCGCCGCCGGGGCCGGTGCGGGTGAGGCCCGTCGCGCGGACGAGGTTGAAGACTTCCGACGTCATCCCGGCCGACGTCGCGAAGACCCCGAGATCCTCGACCGCGGCGGCCACGAAGCCGGTTTCCTCGGCCAGTTCACGCGCCGCTGCCGCTGCCACCGTATCGCCGGCGTCGGTATCGCCGATCAGGCCGGCGGGCAGTTCGATGGTGCGGGCGTGATGCGGCACGCGATATTGTTCGACGAGGATGATCTCGCGCGCCTCGGTGATGGCGAGGATGACCGCGGCGCCGATGTTGCCGGTGCGCGCGGCATATTCCCAGCTGCCCTCCTTGTGGACTTCGAGATATTTGCCCTGCCATTGCAACGTCATGCCGTGTCTCCGCTCAGGTCGGCGACGCGAACGCCGTGCCGGTCCGCATCAGCTGCGTCGCGATGGCGAATTTGTGGACTTCGGTGGGGCCGTCGTAGAGGCGGAAGCCGCGCATGTCGCGGAAGATCATCTCGACAACGGTTTCGCCGGTCACCCCGATGCCGCCCAGGATCTGCACGCAGCGGTCGGCGACCTTGAACAGTTCCTCCGAAACGAACGCCTTGACGATCGAGCTTTCGTGGCGGGCGCGCACCTCGCGGTCGAGCAGCCAGGCGGTGTGGCGGATGGCCAGCCGGCACTGGTGCATGGCGATTTCATTGTCGGCGAGCATGAAATTGACGCCCTGATGCTCGATCAGCGCCTTGCCGAAGGCGGTGCGTTCCCGGGCATGGTCGAGGGCGATCTGCTGGCAGCGGGCGGCGGCGCCGAGCCAGCGCATGCAATGCGTCAGCCGCGCCGGCGCCAGCCGCATCTGGGCATAGCGCAGGGCACTGCCGACCTCGCCGAGCACCTGGCTGGGGCCGAGCCGCAAGCCTTCGAAGCGCACCACGGCATGGCCTTCGACATAGTTGCGGTCCATCGAATCCATGACGCGTTCGATATGGATGCCGGGCGTGTCGCCTTCGCACAGGAACAAGGTGGGGCCGGCGGGGCCATGCGGATTTTCTTCCACCCGCGCCATGATGATCCAGGTTTTCGCGCCATTGGCGCCGGTGATCAGCCATTTCAGGCCGGAAATCTCGTAATCATTGCCGTTGAATAGGGCGCGGGTCTTGAGCTGGGCCGGATCGGAACCGGCGCCGCCCGGCTCTGTCATCGCGAATACCGAGCGGCGGTGGCCGGCGATCATCGGCCGCAGGAACTGGTCGATCTGATCGGGCCGGGCGATGCGGCCGAGCAGATACATGTTGCCCTCATCGGGCGCCGCGCAGTTCATCGCGACGGGACCGAGCGTCGACCAGCCGGCCGCTTCGAAAACCGCCGCCTGGGTTTCGTGATCGAAGCCCATGCCGCCGAGTTCAGTCGGTGCCTGCGGGGTCAGCAGGCCCTCGGCGCGGGCAAGCTCGACCAATTCGGCACGCAGATCGTCAGTGGGGCCGTGCACTGTCAGCCGCGGATCGCGCTCGAACGGCACGATCTTGTCGATGACGAACTGGCGGACGCGGGCGGCGAGCTCGATGGTGGCGGGCGGCAGGGTGAAATCGGTCATGGTTCGCTTCCGAAATGGTCGAGGGCATGGGCAAGGATCGCCAGCGCCAGCGGTTCGAAGCCGGCATAGCGGGCGCCCGCCACCTCGCCGCGCTGGTATTTGCGATAGAGCTGCATCCAGGCCACCGCCAGCCGCAGCCGGGCGAGCGCCAGCGGCCAGGCCAGCGGCCCCGGATCGGCGCCACCGAGCGCCCGGTAGCGGGCGACGACGTCGGACCGGCCGGGCGCGCCGGGGGCAAGCGACGGCACCGCCTGCAGCGCGTGCGTGGCGGGCGGGTCTTCCGCTTCGATCCAATAGGACAGCAGCACGGCAAGATCGAAACCGCGCGGGCCCCGTGTCGCCATGTCCCAGTCGATCATCGCCTGTGGTGCCATGGTGGCGGGATCGACGAGCAGATTGTCGGGCTTCAGGTCCATGTGCAGCAGCACCGGCTCGCCATGTTCGGGCGGGACAGCGGCGGCGAGGCGATCGATCAGCGCCGCCGCCGGCGCGGGCAGCGCCTCGGGCCACACCGCGGCGGCGCGCGCCGCCCAGCCCTTCAGCTGGCGGGCGTTGAAACCCTGCGGCTTGCCGAGATCACCGAGGCCGACGGCTTGCGGATCGAGCCCGTGCAGGCCGATCATCGCGCGCAATGTCGTATCGAGCAGCCCGCCCGCATCCGCACCCGGCGGCAGGTCGCCGGCGATCGCCACCCCCGGCCGCCATTCGAGCAGCAGGAACGGCGTGCCGAGCACCGCCACATCGTCGCAAAAGGCCAGCGGGCGCGGCACCAGTGGCAACTGCGGCGCCAGCGCCGAAACGACCTTCCATTCGCGCGCCATGTCAGACGCGCCTGCCGCCAGCACCCCCGGCGGCGGCCGGCGCAGCACGGCAGGGCCGCTGGCGAGGTCAATCCGCTCGTTGCGATTGGCGATGCCGCCCGACAGCGGCAGCAGTTCGCCGGTGACGTGCAGCCCGCGCGGTGCCGCCCAGGCGGCAAGAAGATCCCGGTCACGGCTCATGCCAGCGGCCGCACCATCGCGCAGCGATTGGCCGGGTCGAGCCCGGTTTCGGCTTCGCGGACCAGGATGCCGGCGAGCCAGTCCGGCTGGTCGGCGGCGGCGACATCGACAAAGCCGAGGCGGCGATACCAGGCGCGGTTCCAGGGAATGTCGATGAAGGTGGTCAGCGACAGCCGGTCGCAGCCGAAGCCGGGCGCCGCGGCGCCGGCGGCGGCGATCAGCGCGGCGCCGAGCCCGCGGCCCTGGGCGTCCGGATGCACGTCGAGCTCGAGAATGTGCAGCCAGGCATCAACCGGCTCGGCCAGCAGGAAGCCCTGCGGCAAATCCTGCGCATCGACCACCACCCACAGGCTGCCGCGCGCGCAGGCCGCCGCATGAACATCGACGGGCGTCGTTGTCAGCACCATGTCGGCAGCGGCGCTGGTGCCGGCAAACATCATGCCGGCGGCATCCTCGATGGCGCCGAGTTGCGGCAGGTCGTCGGGCCGGGCGCTGCGGACAACAAAGGGCAAAATGTTGGAATTCATGAAATCCTGCTTTGCCTGTTGCCGATGCCGTCCCTAGGCTGGGGGTGCAATGACCAGCGCTCTTGAAACCGCACGTTTGACCTTGCGACCGCATGGTGTCGAGGACTTCGACGGCCTCAAGGCGATGTGGGCGGACCCGGCGATTGTCCGCTATCTCGGCGGCGTCCCGTCGAGCGCCGAGGACAGCTGGGCGCGGCTGCTGCGCTACGCCGGATCGTGGAGCCTGCTCGGCTATGGCTTCTGGGCGATCCGGCGCCGCGACACCGGCGAATATATCGGCGACGTCGGTTTCCTCGACGCGCACCGCACCGGCGTCGAAGGCTTTGGCGGCGATCCCGAAATCGGCTGGAGCCTGGTCGCCGCGGCGCATGGCCAGGGCTTCGCCACCGAAGCGGTCGCCGCCACGCTCGGCTGGGGCGCCGGACGCTTCCGCCGCTGCGTCGCGATGATCAACCCGGACAATGACGCCAGCGTCGCGGTGGCGACGCGCTGCGGCTTCCGGCATTTCCTGATGGCGCGCTACAAGGACGCGCCGATCGGGCTGTGGGAGCATCGCTGGCGGTAAGCAGAATTGCCTCCGGCGGCTGGGGCCTCAGGCCCCAGACCCCATCCTGATTCCTGTCTCCATGACAACCGGTTGATGCAGAGCCGCGTCCAACAAAACGGGGTCTGGGGCCCAAGGCCCCAGCCGCCGGAGGCTCACGATCCAAAGTGATCCATGCAACCGCGACCGGCTCTAGCGCGCCCGTGCCGAGGCGCTGGTGTCACGCGTCGCCGCAAAGCCGACGCCCGGCCGCCAGCCGGGCCAGTCGCGGCGGTTGGCGATCGCCAGGCCGACGCGCAATGCCGCTGTCGCCTCCTGCGCGGTGCCGGCGAAGGTCCAGCGCGGGTCGAAGGCATCCGAAGGCTGGTGGTAGCGATTGGCGTTGTAGTCGTCGACGAGTGCCGTGCCGCGCGCCGTGCCGCCGGCGAAGAGGTTGCGCCCGGCGCGGAAGCTCAGTGCCGGCACGCCGCGCTGCGCGAAGGGATAGTGATCGGAC
This sequence comes from Sphingomonadales bacterium, assembly GCA_027489695.1. Lineage (GTDB taxonomy): Bacteria > Pseudomonadota > Alphaproteobacteria > Sphingomonadales > Sphingomonadaceae > Sandarakinorhabdus. The sequence continues at coordinate 2,190 of JAIXZK010000213.1, read as the reverse complement.
CGGAAATACCAGCCCGCTTCGGGATGCGGCTCGTCGGTCACCACCAGGCCGAGCCCGGCAGCGGCATCGCGCAGATCGTCCTCCAGCGAAGTGCGGCCACCGCCGACCAGTTCGACATTGCGCGCTGCCGGCAGGACGACATGGGGATCGAGGTTGATCACCGCGGCGGTGCGTTCGAGCGGGAAGCGCGGGTGGCCAGCGTAGAAATCGCTGCCGAGCAGGCCCTTTTCCTCGGCGGTCCAGGCGGCGAACACCATCGATCGCGCCGGCCGCGGGCCGCTGGCGACAGCGCGGGCAATGGCGAGCAGTTCGGCGGTGCCGGTGGCATTGTCGATGGCGCCGTTGCGGATGCCGTCGCCGCCGGCATCGGGGCCGTTGCGGCCATTGGCGTCCCAATGCGCGCCGTAGAGGACATATTCGTCGGGCGCGGTGGCGCCAGGGACGATGCCGATGACATTGTGGCTGGTGAACGGCGTCGCCTGCAGCGCCCCGGCGACCGACAGCGACGCCCCCGGCAGGGCGAAGGCAGTGAAGCCGGGTTCGCGGGCGCGGGTCTTGAGCCTGGCAAGGTCGGTGCCGGCGGAGGCGAACAATACCTTCGCCAGCCCGCGACGCAGCCAGCCGCTGAATTGCAGCGCCGAGGCGGCGAGCGGCGCTGGCGCCATCGCCGGCAGGGCATCGCCGCTGCCGACCTGCAGCCAGGGATAGCTTGCCGCCGCATCCTCATGGATGACGAGGGCACCGAGCGCGCCGGCGGCCATGGCGGCGGCGAACTTGCTGCCGATGCGGCCGGCGACGACCAGGCGCTTGCCTTCGAAGCCGAGGTCGCGGCCGGCTTCGAAATCGGGATCGTTGGCAAGGACGACGGCGATCTTGCCGGCCATGTCGACGCCGCGCCAGGCATCCCAGCCGCGGGCGCGATCGACGATGCCGAAGCCCGAGAACACCAGCGGCGCGTCGCGGATTTCGGTGACACCCGGATTGCGCAGCGCCAGCGTGGCGTCCTTGCCGAGTGTCAGCGCCAGCCGGCGCTCACCGAGCGCCAGGGTCATCACGGCGCCCGGCTGGCGATCGAGGCGGACGAGCGGCACCGCCTGCGTCCAGCCGCCGTCATCGCCGCCGGGGGCAAGGCCGGCGGCGGCGAAGGCGCGGGCGAGGAAGTCGATGGTCTGGGTTTCGCCGTCTTCGCCGGGGCCGCGGCCGGCGAAAGCGTCACCGGCCAGCGTCGCGACATCGGCCTTGATGGCGGCGGCATCGATTGTTGGTGGCGACGCGGCGCCGACTGGTGCTGCGAGAATCAGGGCGAGGAGGGTCAGGCAGAGGGTGCGCATGGCGCGACCTTGCCCGGCTGGCGCCGACACGCAAGCCCGCCTTGCCGCGAGGACCGGCGTCAGGCGAGCCCCGTCAGCACCGCGCTGTCGTCCCACATCTTCGCAACGACCTTGTCGTCCAGGGCAAGCTCGGACGGATCCGGCCAGGTCAGCCGGCCCTTGCGCAGCGAGGCATAGAGCCGCCCCGGCGGCGGCATCACCGTCGTCGCCAGCCCGGCAAGGGCGTCGCCGGCGGCATCGAGGCTGTTCATGAAGCCGACGAACGGCCGCAGCAGTGGCAGCAGCGGCCAGATCAGCGCGCGCACCGCCCAGGGCTGGTGGCGGACAAGGCCGGTACCGGCGGTGAGGCCGGGGTTGTAGGCGACGACGGTCAACCGCCGCGCCGCCACTTCCGGCAGTGCCGCCAGGGCGCGGACGGTCAGCATGTTGGCGAGCTTGGAGCTCGAATAGGCGCGCATCCCGGCGGTGGGACCGGTTTCGCGCGGCAGGTCGGTTTCGGGATAGGCGAGCTTCATCGCGTCGCCATGGCGCGGCGGCGGTACCGGGGTCTTTTCGGCCGGGTCATGGGTGTCGCTGGTGGTGATCACCAGCCGGCCGCCATCGGCGATCCGCGGCAGCAGCGCCCGGGCGATCAGATAATGGGAAAGGTGATTGGCGGCGAACGTCTCCGCGATCCCAGCGGGGGTGCGCAGGCCATGGTGCGAGCGCTGGCCGCCGGCGTTGAGGACGAGCGCGTCTATCGGCGCCCCGGCCAGCGCCGCCGTGACCGCGTCGACGAAGCGGCGCGCGCTGGCGAGGCTGGCGAGATCGAGCGGCAGCGTTTCAGCGCCGGCAGGGGCAGCCGCCCCGGCGCCCCGCG
>JAIXZK010000253.1 GCA_027489695.1 Sphingomonadales bacterium | reverse complement strand
GGCCTTGGAAACGGCATAGTCGGTGCGGTTGGGATAGCTGACGGCGAGGCATTTTTCGCCGCCGAAATAGCTCGAAACATTGAGGATATAGCCCGAGCCCTGTGCCTTCATCATCGGCACGACCATATGCATCAGCGCATAATTCGAGATGAGGTTGGCATCCTGGGTGCGGCGCCAGGCGGCGACGTCCATGTCGACCGCCATTTCCTCGGCGCCCGAAATCCCGGCATTGTTGATCAGATAGTCGATGCGGCCGAACGCCTTGATCGTCTCGTCAACAGCGCGCTGCAGCGAGGCGACATCCGCGACATCGACATCGGCAAGCGTCCGCACCCGGCGTTCGACGCCCGAAAAGCCGATATCCTCCAGTTCGCCGACGATACGGTCGCGCGCTGCATCGAGCTCGCTGGCGCGGCGGGCGACCATCATCACCCGCGCGCCGGCCAGTGCCAGCAGCCGCGCCACCTGGCCGCCAATGCCGGCGGAACCACCGGTGATCAGTGCCACCTTGCCCAGATGCAGCCCGGTGATGTTCTCGGCGGCGCCGACCATCGCCTTGCGCGAGCCGGTGGCCTCGGCGATCGAAGCCGGCAGATAGAGGTTGATCGGCTCGATCTTGCGCTCTTCGAGCAGCAGCCGCGCCGCCTGGCCGGCGGCGAAGCTGAGGCCCTCGCTCTCCTGGTTGCTGGTGCGCAGGATCTGGTTGCCCCATTCCGGGCGGCCGCGGCGGCCATGGGCGACATCGACGCCGCTTTCGTCGCGCCAGATGCGGATCAGTTCCTCGAGCGCGGCGCGCAGGACATTGGCGTAAATGTTGCCGGCACCATCGTCGCCATTGGAAATGAAGACGAAGCGCGGATCGTGGAGAAGCTCCGGCTGCTGCTGCCAATAGCGGCTGAGCGTCCGCGCCACGGCGATATTGGCCTCGAGCTCGTCATCGACGAAGCGTTCGACTTCGGCATCGCCGGCAGCGGCAAGACTGCCCTTGAAATAGCCGGCCGGACGCGTCGGCAGCACCAGCGCGCCGGTGATCGGGCAATGGCCTGCGGTGAATTCGGCGAGCACCGCATCCATGGCGACATGATCATGGCGGGGGAAATGCGCGATGGTGATGCCGGGCGCCTGCCCGAGCGTTTCGGCGGCTTCCTCGGCGGCGGCGGCGGCGTGGAAGCCGAGCAGCACCGTTGCGCCGGCATCGACCTGGACGCGCGCAAAGGCAATCGCGTCATCGACCTGGCTGCCGGCGGAGACCAGCACGCCCAGGCCCTCGCCATCGATGGCGCGCATCGTCGGCCGGGTCAGGAAGGTCGAGGCGCTTTCGGCGGAAACCGCCATGCCGTGCGTCACTTCAAAGGGATGGCCGGCAAAGGCAGCCGATTCGTCCGAGCCGAGGAACACGCAGGTGTTGGCGATATCGGCGGGCGTCGGGAAGGTCTTGGCACGCGGGGCGCCATCGACGGCGCGTTCCAGCGCCATCAGGTTGAAGAAGTGCGATGCCGTCGCGCCGGGCGCATCGCCGCGGCGGGCGTCCATGGTGGCAAAGACGCTGCGGATGCGCTCGCTGGCGATCGGGCCGGGGAACAGCAAATTGACGCGGATACCGCGCGGGCCCAGCTCCGCCGCCATTTCCTGCGACAGCGCATTGAGCGCCGCCTTGGGCACGGTATAGGCAGCGCGGGCATAATATTCGGTGCGGCTGAAGATCGTCGAGACGTTGATGATGCTGCCGCCCTCGCCCATCGCATCAGCAGCAGCGCGGACCAGATTCCAGGCGACGACCATGATGTTGCGGGCGGCATCACCCACCGTCTCGGTATCGCCGCTGCCACCAGCCTGCAGCGCGGCGAGATCGGCGGCCGAGAGCGGCAGGCTGTCCAGCGGCTGCTTCGGCCCGGCCGAACCAGCATTGTTGACCAGCACATCGATGCGGCCATGGCGGGCGACCGCCTCGGCGACACCTTCGCGGGCCGATTCGGCATCGGCGCCGTCGATGACGACGACCGAGGCGCGGCTGGCGTCCATGCCGGTATCGGCGAGCGCCGCATGCATCGCCGCTTCGGTGCGGTCGCGGTCACGCCCCGAAAGGACGACAGTCGCGCCTTCCGCCAGATAGCGCCGGACGATCGACTGGCCGAGGTTGCCGGCAGCGCCGGTGACCAGGGCGATCTTGCCGGCGAGGCGACCGGCGGGGGCCGCCTCCGGGCGTGCCTCGACTTCGCTCGGCATGAGCGGGGACGTGGTGCTCGTTTCGATATCGGCCATGGTTCAGCCCTCCCCGTTCATGTTGGCGGCGGCCGCCCAGGCTTCGTAGAGTTCGTCCTTGCTGCGCAGGCCCGAGGCCGGCAGCGCATGGTTGACGATATAGGTCGCGCCGGAATGGCGGTTGTCCCACATCGACTGGTGCGCTTCCGGCAGGCCTTCCCACGGCACCACCGTCGGTTCGGTAACGTCGAGCAGCCCGGCGGCGACCATGTCGTTCATCCGGGTCACTTCATAGGCGTTGCAGAGATGGGTGCCGCGGATTTCGGCGCTCGGCATCAGGATGCGGCGCTGGCGCGTCCACACCTGCGGCGCATAGAAATTGTAGCGCTGGCCGGTCATGTCCTCGCAATAGACGACGCGGCCGGTGAACGGCTTGACCAGCGCGGTGGTGACGCCGAGCGTATCCTGGCCGGCGCGTTCGAGCACGATATCGGGGGCGCCGCGCGGATTGTCGGGCGAGCGCAGCAGCTTGCCGACCGCGCCGCCGAACGGCTTCAGGGTGCGATCCTGGAAGTCGCGCACCGCGTCGCGGAAGCGTTCGATGTCCTCGCGCGCCACCGGCAACCGCGGCATGGTATCGGGCCAGTCGAAATTGCCGCCTTCGCGGCGCTTGATGCCTTCCAAGGACACGACCCCGGCGACGGCATCCTCGAAGCCCAATGACAG
>JAIXZK010000279.1 GCA_027489695.1 Sphingomonadales bacterium | reverse complement strand
CTCGCGCTCCCGCTCGACGACGAGGCGCAGCGCCACCGATTGCACGCGGCCGGCGCTCTTGGCGCCCGGCAGCTTGCGCCACAGCACCGGCGACAGGGTGAAGCCGACGAGATAATCGAGCGCGCGCCGGGCGCGATAGGCATCGATCAGATGATCGTCGAGCGCCCGCGGCCGCGCCATGGCGGCGGTGACGGCGGATTTGGTGATTTCGTTGAAGGTGACGCGCTGCGCCCCGCCCTTGGGCAGCGCCTTGCGGGCCTTGAGATACTCCAGCAGATGCCAGGAAATCGCCTCGCCCTCGCGATCGGGGTCGGTGGCGAGGATGACGGTCTCGGCGCGCTTGGCGGCATCGGTGATTGCCTTCAGCTGCTTGGCGCGGTCGCCGGAGACTTCCCACTCCATGGCGAAATCGGCCGACGGGTTCACCGAGCCATCGCGCGCCGGCAGATCGCGGACATGGCCGAAGCTGGCGAGGACTTCATAGTCCGAGCCCAGATATTTGTTGATGGTCTTCGCCTTGGCGGGCGATTCGACGACTACAAGCTGCATGGGGTCGGGGTCGCTTCCTGTCTCACGTACACACGCGAGGGTGGCGGGGCGGTAGCCAAGGGGTCAAGAGCCCGCAAGCGACAGTTTTGTGGGCGCGACGATTGGGGCGGGGCGGGGGACGGCAGTCGAGAGTCAAGGAAGACAGAAGTTGGCGTCCGGCGGACCCCTTTTCTATCCGCCTTCCAGACTATGCCAACGCCACCCGGCCGCCGGCGTGGCGCGCCAGGCGGCCGGCGATTTCGAGGTCGAGCAACACGCTCGCCACGGCGGCCGAGGGCAGGCCGGAGAGGCGGACGATCTCGTCGATGGCGACGGGGGTTGGCGAGAGCAGCGCCATGACCTCGGCATGGGCGGCGTCGCCGGCTTCCAGCGCGATTTCGGCCGCGGCCGGCTCGGCGGCCTGGAAGCGCAGGCCGAGCTGCGGCCCGCTGCCGAAGCTCGACAGCGCTTCGAGCACGTCGGCGGCGCTCTGCACCAGCGTCGCGCCTTCGCGGATCAGCTGGTTGCAGCCCTGCGCGCGCGGATCGAGCGGCGAGCCGGGGATGGCCATGACCTCCCGGCCCATTTCGGCGGCGAGGCGCGCGGTGATCAGAGAGCCCGAACGCAGCGCGCCTTCGACGACGAGCGTGCCCGCCGCCAGGCCGGCGATGATGCGGTTGCGGCGCGGGAAATGCCGGGCCTGCGGCTGGGTGCCGGGCGGCTGTTCCGCGAGGATCAGGCCCTGCGCCGCGATATCGGCGGTGAGCGGGGCGTTCTCCGGCGGATAGGGGACGTCGACACCGCCGGCGACCGCGGCGATGGTGCCCTGCGCCAGCGCGCCCTGATGGGCGGCGGCATCAATGCCGCGTGCTAGCCCCGAGACCACGACGAGATCGGCCGCCGCCAGATCGGCGGCGAGCTGGCGGGCGAAACGCGACCCCGCCGCACTGGCATTGCGCGCGCCGACGATGGCCACCGCCGGCCGGTCGAGCAGCCCGAGATCGCCATGCGCCGCCAGCACCGGCGGCGCCGTTTCGGTGGCCGCCAGCAGTGCCGGATAGGCCGGGGTGCCCATGAAGATCATCGTCGCGCCGAGCTTGCCGAGCGTTTCGAGCTCGGCCTCGGCGGTATCCGCCGGCGCCACCGCCAGCGTGCGGCCGCCGCGCCGGGCGAGGTCGGGCAGCGCCGCCAGCGCCCGCTCCGCATCGCCGAAGCGCGCGATGAGCTGGCGATAGGTCACCGGCCCGATCGATTCGGTGCGGATCAGGCGCAGCCTTGCGACGGCATCGACGGGAAGCGACATGCGCCGTTCAGCCCTTTTGCCCGATCCGGCTCTCCGTCCCGGCGCGCAGGCGGGCGATATTCTCATGGTGCTTGGCGATCAGCACCGCCGCCAGCACGGCCAGCGCGATGGCACTGTGCGGCGCGCCGAGCGCCCAGGCAGCGAGCGGTGCGGTCACCGCGGCGAGCATCCCGCCGACCGAGGAAAAGCGCGTCACCAGCGCGCCGGCGAGCCAGGCGACCAGCGCCGCGAGGCCCGCCAGCGGCACGGCAGCGAGCGCGACGCCGAGCAGTGTGGCGACGCCCTTGCCGCCGCGAAAGCCGAGCCAGACCGGAAAGCAATGGCCGAGGAAGGCCGCCATGCCGGCGATGACACCGGCTTCCAGCCCGCCATATTCGCGCGCCAGCAGCACCGCCGCCGCGCCCTTGCCGCCATCGAGCAGCAGCGTTGCCGCCGCCAGGCCCTTGTTGCCGGTGCGCAGCACATTGGTGGTGCCGATGTTGCCGCTGCCGACGCTGCGGATGTCGATGCCGATCATGCGGGTGAGCAACAATCCGAACGGAATGCTGCCGAGGAGATAGCCGAAGGCCGCCCAGATCAGGATCATGGCCGGAACGCTAGCCGTTTGCGTGCGCGCAGCCTAGACTTGTTGCATCGGGAACGGCGGGGGCGGGAAGATGAGACTTGGGGTTGCGGCGTTGCTCGCCGCCATGGTGGCAATGCCGGTGGTGGCGGCGGAGATGCTGCCGACGCCGGCGCGCGAGGCGGGACCCGCCGGCGGCGAAGGCCCCTATCCGACGCTGGTCATCCGCGGCGCCACCATCATCATCGGCAATGGCGCGCCCCCCGTCGGCCCGATGGACATCGTCATCAAGGGTGACCGCATCGCCGAAATCCGCCCCGCCGGCACGCCGGGCCTGGCCATGCGCGCCAACCGGCCACCACAGGGGGCAACGCGCGAGATCGACGCCACCGGCATGTATGTGACGCCGGGCTTTGTCGACATGCACGGCCATAGTGGCGATCCGGACAAGGCGGCGGACCCGAGCTACCCTTACAGGCTGTGGCTGGCGCATGGCGTCACCACGGTGCGCGGCGTGCCGCTGTTCGGGGATCGCGCCGGCCGGGCGCTTGCCGACAAGCAGCGCAGCGCCGCCGGCGCCATCGCAGCGCCGCACCTGTATGTCTATCAGACGCTCGGTTCCGGCGCCGATGCCGGCTGGACCGGCGGTCGGGTAGATACGCCGGAAAAGGCGCGTGCCTGGGTGCGCTGGGCGGCGAGCGCCGGCATCGACGGCATCAAATTCTTCAACCGCGGCGACGAGACGCCGGCGATCGACCGCGCCGCCATCGCCGAGGCGAAGAAGCTCGGCCTCGGCACCGTCGCGCATCTGTCCCAGATCAACATCGCCGAATTCGACGGCCGCGACGCGGCGGCGGCGGGCCTTGGCACCATCACGCATTTCTACGGCCATTTCGAATCGCTGCTTAAGGACCGCCGCGTCCAGGACACGCCGTCGAGCTACAACTTCAACGACGAGCAGGCGCGGTTCGGCGGCATCGCCGAAATCTGGAACCAGATCCACGAGCCCGGCGGGCCGGAGTGGCAAGCCTATCTCAAGGAGCAGAAAGCCACCGGTGTCGTCTTCGATCCGACCTTCAACATCTATTCCGCCTCGCGCGACCTGATGCGGGCGAAGAACGCCGATTGGCACGCCCGCTATGCGCTGCCGTCGCTGACGCGCTTCTTCGAATCGAACCGCGACAACCATGGCAGCTATTTCTTCGACTGGACGACCGCGAACGAGGTCCATTGGCGCAATTTCTACACGCGATACATGCGGCTGGTGAATGATTACAAGAACATGGGCGGCCGCGTCACCACGGGCAGCGACCCCGGCTTCATCTGGCAGCTATGGGGTTTCAACTATGTCCTCGAACTCGAACTGCTGCAGGAAGCCGGCTTCGCGCCGCTGGAAGTGTTCGAAGCCGCCACCATCAACGGCGCCCGTACGCTGAGCGAGCCCAAGGGGCTGGCCGAACCCGATTTCGGCCTGGTGCGCGCGGGCATGCGCGCCGATCTCGTCATCCTGCCCGAAAATCCTCTGCAGAATCTGAAGACGCTCTACGGCACCGGCACCGAACGGCTCGATGACAGCACCGGCCGGCAGAAGCGCGTCGGCGGCGTGCGCTGGACGATCAAGGGTGGCACCGTCTTCGATGCACCGGCGCTGCTTGCCAGCGTGGCGGCGCAGGTGGAGCGCGAGAAGGCGGCGAAGTAGGGGAAATTGTCTCCGGCTGCTGGAGCCTTGGGCCTCATCACGTTGGATGTGATCCCGGGCAACTGCCGCCCCGCGCGGGGCCAAAAACAAATTGGGGTCTGGGGCCGACGGCCCCAGCCGCCGGAGGCCCCTTCTCTCAGACCAGTTCGCCCTTCAGCAGCGCCGGCAGCTTGCCCGTCTCGCCGCGCGCTTCGGCCATGAAGCGGGCCTTCAGCGGCGCGATGCGTTCGACGGCGGCCAGGCCGAAGCGGCGGACGAGCGCGGCGGGACGGCCGGGGATGGCGAACAGCCGGTTGAGCGTGTCGGTGGCAGCGAGCACCAT